>JASLFF010000232.1 GCA_030150795.1 Terriglobales bacterium
CGGTCCGGCTGTCGATAGAGAACTCCATTCCCTTCGGCGTATATCACGGCCAGCAGTTGGTCGGGTTTGCCCGGATTATCTCTGACCTCGCAACCTTCGCTTACCTGGGCGACGTTTTCATCCTGCCGTCTCACCGTGGGCGGGGACTTTCCCAGTGGTTGATGGAGTGCATCGTAAGCCACCCGGACTTGCAGGGGCTCCGTCGCTGGCTACTCGCTACGCAGGACGCGCATGGCCTCTATCGCCGCTACGGTTTTACTCCGCTGAAGTCGCCCCAGAGCTGGATGGAGATTCACCGTTCGGACGTGTATAGCGATGCGAAGAAATGAGTGCTTTAGGGAATTAGCCTTTCTGGAATGTTCATGTCGGGCCGTCACTCCAAGCGCGGACTTCGTTGATAATGATGGCGACCTGATGGCAGGTCATCGACAGCATATTGCTCTTAAAGGAGAACCCACATGACTGACCTTCCCCGGAACCAAAGAGTGCTCGGCCGCACAGGCGCGCGCGAGCTAAGCCAGGACGAGCTGTCACAAATTCATGGCAGCGATGGCGGAAGACCTACTTCCACGCTCAGCCGGGACCCCAACGGTATCCCGCGAGACATAACACAGGATTAACCCTAACGGTCCGTCGCAGCGTTCAGGCTCGGCGGACCGTATCTCCACATCCTTCAGGGCCGGCTATCTCAATTTTTGCTTCCCACTCCGGTTTCCGAGCCTGCGTGCTGACTGCTGAGCGCTGAATGCTTTAAGATTCTTGTCATGAAGAATTCCTGGATGTCCCGCCCTCTTTCTGAATCTGATCCTCAGATTGCCCAGGCCATTGCCAATGAAGCCAACCGCCAGCATGAGGGTCTGGAGCTGATTGCCTCAGAGAACTTCGTCAGCATGGCCGTTCTGGAGGCCGCCGGGTCGGTTTTTACGAACAAATACGCTGAGGGATATCCGGGCAAGCGCTATTATGGCGGCTGCGAGTTTGCCGATGTTGTCGAGAACCTGGCGCGTGAGCGGGCTAAACAGATCTTTGGTGCCGATCACGTCAACGTCCAGCCCCACTCAGGTTCGCAGGCGAACATGACAGCCTACATGGCGCTTTTGCAGCCCGGCGACGCCGTGATGGGCCTGAACCTGGCTCACGGCGGACATCTCACGCACGGGCACCCGCTGAATTTCTCCGGCAAGATGTACAAAATCATTCCGTATGGCGTGCGCAAAGACACTGAAACCATTGATTATGACGAAATGGAGCAGATCGCGGCTCGTGAGCGCCCCAAAATGATTATCGGCGGAGGCAGCGCTTACGCTCGCGTGATCGATTTTGCGCGTATGCGGCAGATTGCCGATAAAGCCGGCGCAAAGCTGATGGTCGATATGGCGCACATCGCCGGCTTGGTAGCTGGAGGAGCGCATCCTTCTCCTGTACCGCATTCAGATATCGTTACAACTACCACGCACAAGACGTTGCGCGGACCGCGTGCCGGCATGGTGCTGTGCCGTCAGGAACTAGCGTCAGCAGTCGACAAGACCGCCTTCCCCGGCATACAGGGTGGGCCGCTGGTGCACATTATCGCGGCCAAGGCTGTATGTTTTCAGGAAGCGTTGCAGCCGGCCTTTAAAGACTATGCTCACCAGGTCGTTGCCAATGCAAGGGCCCTGGCTCGCAAAATCATGGACGAAGGGTTCCGCGTGATTACCGGCGGGACCGACACGCACCTTATGCTGATCGACGTTTTTGCCAAAGGCATGCTGGGCAGCGAGGCTGAGAACGCACTGGGCCAGGCCGGAATCACGGTCAACAAAAATGCCATTCCGTTCGACAGCAACCCGCCTCTTAAGCCGAGCGGCATTCGTATTGGCACGCCGGCGCTTACCACGCGCGGTATGAAAGAAAAAGAGATGGTCCAGACGGGAGCTTGGATCGTTGAAGCCCTCACGAACCATAAGGACACTCGGGTGCTCGCCCGGATCCGCAAACAGGTGCTTGAACTGGCAGAAGCTTTTCCGCTCTATCCTGAGCTGCGGGCGACGGCAGATGTAGCGTAGCAAGTCGTGGCTTATTTCGGAACGAGTTTCAGCACTCGTCCACCGGAAATGTCCGCGACATAAAGCTCTCCGGCGCTGTCCTGCCCGAACGAACTGATGTTGAATCCAGGTTTCAGAAGTAGGGCGCGGATAAAAGTATTCGGCGGATTCTCAGTCAGACTCCAGATTTGTCCGTTCAGGTCGCCGAAAATGTATTGGCCCTGCATACCTGCCAATGCCGTGCCGTGGTAGACAAAGCCGCCGATGACCGCCTCGCCTTCGGGGTGAGGTATTTCCACGATCGGGAGGGTTAATCCTGCCATATTGCAGTTGCTGGGCGGATTGAAGCAGTGGTCGCCTTCCATGACGTTCCATCCGTAATTGCCGCCCTTGGTGACGATGTCGATCTCTTCAAATTTGTCCTGCCCAACGTCCGCGACGAACAAGCGCCCGGAGCTGCGGTCAAAAGAGAATCGCCATGGGTTGCGAAAGCCAATGGCAAAAATCTCCGGCAGGCCGCCACCGGCGGCAAAGGGATTGTCAGCGGGAATCGTATAAGGCGTGCTCGCGCCGGCGGAGTTTACATCGATGCGCAACATCTTTCCCAGCAGGATTTGCGTATTTTGACCATGACCGAACGGATCACCGGCGCCTCCGCCATCTCCCAGTCCAAAGTAAAGAAATCCATCTGGACCAAACGCGAGTTGTCCTGCCTTGTCATCCAGGGCCTCCGGCCCGCGCAAGCGAATGAAAAGCGGGTTTTTCGACCTTGTGATTTGGGAAGTTGTTGACCTGATCGACGGTCAACAGGATTCGCTCGCTGCCAGCGTTCGCCTGGTTCGAGTTTGCGACTAAAAAAACTTGGTACTCAGCGATGACCGACTGAAACTGCCCACCGGCATTACGGACGTAGTTCACGTAGAATTTGCCGTTCGCCTGAAAATCGGGATGGAATGTGAGCCCAAGCAGCCCCATTTCACCTTGGAAGATCACCTTATTGCTGATATCCAGAAATGGTTGCGGGAGAAGTGCACCGTTTTGGAGGATCTTGATTGCGCCTCCCTGTTCCACAACGAACAAACGGCCGCTTCCATCGTTGGGCTGTTCAATATCGAGTGGAGCACTCAGACCGGAGGCCACAGGTTGAAGGCCGATCACACCCGGGGAAGGCATTGGACTGGTGGGCTGAATACCTCCACATCCAACAGCCAAAAAACCAACCGCCGCCAAAACAATCCAGCCGGCACGATTTACGTGTCGTTCTCTCACAACAACGACCTACTGCTTGATTGTTAGAACCATAAGTTTCGCGTTGGGCTGCTTGCAGCCGAGGTGAATGGGAATACTGCAATCCTTTTTGGTGCTGGCCCTCCTTTTGGCCGCAAATTGCTTCTAAGTCCCCAGAAGGATTAGGCGGGGCTTAAGTGGTAATCAGAAACACACTCCTGGCAACTTTGGTTTGTCTGTTTGCGGCGGTTGCAGTCGCACAGACAAATGCCACGCCCGATTCACGGACCATTGTCGACCGCATGCTGCGGGCGCAGCAGGAAAATAAAGCCAAAGTCCGTCCTTTCACCGTCAAGCGCGATTATCAGCTGCTTGATAAGCAGGACCAGCAGAAGGCTCAGGTCGTCGCCAATATCACGGTGCTGCCTCCAGACAGCAAGCAATACAACATTGAGAGCAGCAGCGGTGGTATGGGAGAAAAAGTGCTGCGAGACGTTCTCAGCAAGGAAACAGAATCGCCCAGGGATGCCCAACGAAAAGAACTCTCGCTGGAGAATTACGACTTCAACCTGCAGGGCGAGGATACGCTCGACGGCCGGCGTTGTTACCTCTTAAGCATGAATCCCCGGCGTGAAGAGAAGGACCTTCTTCGCGGCAAACTCTGGGTGGATGCGGAAACCTACAACATTCGCCGTGTGGAAGGCACACCCGCTAAAAATCCTTCCTGGTGGCTGCATAATCTTCACATCTTGATGAGCTTTGCCGAGGTGGATGGCATGTGGATGCGCACCTTTACTCACGCTGTGGCCGACGTAAGATTTAAAGGCAAGTATGTAATGGAATCGCGCGACCTGGAATATCGCTTTACCCGGCAAACGGCTTCGCGTTCACGCCGCAATCCTGCAATATTCGCTGGCTCCGCTATCAATCCGTAGGTATTGATGTTCCTTTCGTTTTCCCTGGCCAGCGCAATCGTCACTCATCGCTTGCACATCTCAGAACCCTGCAATTAGATTTGACCTGAACGAATCGTGAGTCACTTCTGGCGCAGTCTGAGGTCCCCAAAAATGAAAACGATCAAATTAGCAATGCTGACGGCGTTGATTGCATCAGCGGTTGTAGCCCAGAACTCCCATCATCAGGAGAACACACCGGATTGGAATTTTGCTGTCTCCGGTGACTCGCGGAACTGTGGTGACGTGGTTGTTCCTTCCATTGCTGCCAGCGCGACGAAGAATAACGCCGCATTTTACTGGCACCTGGGCGATCTGCGCGCCATCTATGGCATTGATGAGGATTACGAGAACAGCCCAGAACATCGCGGCAAGACCATTCAGAAAGACGAATAC
>JASLFF010000234.1 GCA_030150795.1 Terriglobales bacterium
TTGTGGTGCCGCAGGAATACGCCGGCAAAGCGGACGACTATGTGAAGAAAGTTTGTGAAGAGATGATTCCGCTCGCCGCCAGGAAGAAACTGGCGAAGTATGTGGACGTGTTTTGCGATCGGGGAGCGTTCACGCAGGAACAGTCGGAGAAAGTTCTGGCAGCAGCTCGCAAAAATGGCTTGGGGACGCGCGCACATGTCTGCCAGTTCACGCCTGCGAAACTGAGGCCGCTGCTGGAGTATCAGCCTGCGTCGTTTGATCATATGGATTGCGTCCAGTCGGAAGATATTTCTCTGCTGGCACGTGGAGAGACGGTGGCGGTCCTGCTGCCGGGAGCAAATTACTTTCTTGGACACAAGGAATATACCGATGCGCGACGGCTGATTGATGCCGGAACGCCGCTGGCGCTGGCTACCGACTACAACCCCGGGACTTCACCCACCCCGAGCATGCCATTTGTTATTTCACTGGCATGTACGCATTTGAAGATGACGCCCTCAGAGGCGATTGCTGCCTCGACGATCAATGCCGCTTGCGCCCTGCGGCTGCAAGAGAGAAAAGGCAGCCTGGAAGCGGGCAAAGATGCGGACATGGCGGTTTTTGATGTGAAGGATTACAGGGAAATAGCTTATTGGTTTGCCTGGGACCGCTGTGCTGAAATGGTGGTAGCGGGGAGAGTGGTGGAAAAAAACGCGTAATGACTTCTCGGGGCTTCGATGGATGGAAGAGCAGATGGATATTCGTGAGAACTCCTTGTAGCTCTATGGCAAGGGATACGACCTCGGGGTCTTTCGACTTTACCTCGCGCCTTTGGAGTTCAGTGCTGCTCAGGATGACAGGGTTAGGTGGTATGGCAAGGGCCGTTTGTTGCATGATGCTGGCAGCCCCGATGCTGGTTCGAGCGGCAACGCTGAGCGAACAACAACTTTCATCGATGCAAATGACGCAGCAGATGGCGCCGCACCCATCCCAGGGATCCAAGCCAGAAACGAGCGTTGCATCTCCCGCGTCTCAGATCTCGCCAACACCGACTCCGCAACCATCGCCCCTGCCCACGTTGCCGCTGGCGATCGCAGATAACGCTTCGCGTGCGCCAAGCCCGTATGACGAAATTGTAGTCACCGCCGTGGGCGACGTAATGCTGGGCACGACATTTCCTGACGAGTCCACACTGCCGCCGAGTGATGGCGCCGACTTGCTCACAGAAGTCACGCCGTTTCTGAAGCACGGCGATGTGGTTTACGGGAATCTGGAAGGGCCCATCGTTGATGGAGGTGATTCAGCAAAATGCCACGGAAAGAAGATAGGGACATGCTTTGCTTTTCGCGTGCCCACGCGGTATGGCAAGTATTTGAAAGATGCGGGATTCACCGCGATGGGATTGGCCAACAATCATGCGATGGACTTTGGTCTGGAGGGACGCGCCAGCTCGCGGCAAGTACTGGATACGATGCAGATTGCGCACACCGGCGAAGTGGGTGACATCGCACGATTAACGGTGAAAGGCAGAAAGATTGCGATCATTGCGTTCGCGACTTATCCGGGAGCTTACAACTTTCTTGATCTGGATGAGTCTCTGCAGGCGATCCGGGCACTGAAAGCGGAATCCGATCTGGTGATTGTCGGCTTCCATGGCGGGGCGGAAGGCGCGACGCACCAGCACGTGCTGGAAGGCGATGAGACATTTCTGGGCGAAGATCGAGGCGACCTCCGTCGCTTCACTCATGCGGCAATCGATGCCGGGGCCAATCTGGTGCTGGGATCGGGGCCGCATGTGGTGCGCGCCATGGAAATTTACAAGGGGAAGCTGATCGCATATTCGTTGGGAAATTTCGCCACATACGGGCCTTTTAACTTGAATGCGGAAAATGGATTGACGCTGGTATTGGAAGCGCACCTGGCCAGTGATGGAACGTTCCTTCGTGGGCAGACCTATGCTGTGAAGCAGGAGAAACCAGGTGGGCCTAAATTGGATCCTGAGAAGAAGATCCTGCCAGTGTTGCGTGGACTTTCAAATGCAGATTTCAAGGAGACGGCGATTGTGGTAGGGCCACAGGGTGAGCTATGGTTGCCGGGAACAGACATTCCGGCTTGCAGTGATGCCCCGGACCTGCTTGAACAACGGGTTGGCGCGACCATGTGTGGTATCTTGCCTTAATAGCCCTCATATAAGGACGCTTCTCAGGACCCATGAAATTAACCGCTTTATTCGCTTTTTTCTTTATCAGTGGATTGATGGTGTTTGGTGTTGCGCAGAAAGACAGCCTGTCACCAGACTTGAAAGCGGCTGCGCTCAAGGATGCTGCATGCACTGCCGCTGGCGATGCGAGCACCGTCAATACCAGCATCGGCGATCCAACGCTTGAGACTCTGCCGATTCTCTCCGCTGGACGCGATGTTGGGACGATTGTCGAAGTGCAGGGCGCATGCCACTGCCAGAATACAAATTGCGACGCGCTGGTTTATCTCCGGAGCGGAGAAGGGTACAAGCTGGCGCTGCACGAAAAATATGCCTCACTTCATCCCATGAAGATCGTCAAACTAGGCATGCCTTCACTTACCGGGCAGTTTGAAATCAACACATTGAAGATGGAAACCACTGTCTATGACTGGGACGGCAAAGCCTATAAGCCAAGCCTGTGCGCGACCGTGATTAAAGGAAAGAAAGTACCATCGATTACGCGGCACCCGTGCAAGGCGCTTTAGTAATGAGCGAGATCGCGTCGATAGCCTGCGGGTTGCAATGCAGTTCTTGAGGAAAAAATGAAGTTATTGAAAACGTCTGTCTGGATAATTCTTGTTTTTCTGCCGTTGCTGGCTGGTGCGCAACGGCTGCCTTACGGGTTGAGCGCAAAACACTATGGCCTGACATTTACGCCAGATTTGCAGAAAGCAGTCTTCAGCGGCGATGAAACGCTCGACGTGGAAGTAAACAAGGCGGCCAGTGATTTCACACTGAACTCTGCCGAACTGGAATTTCAGGAAGCGACGATCATCCAGGACAACAAGACGCAGCCTGCAAAATGGAACTTTGCCGCGGACAAGGAACAGGTCACGCTTACGATTGCCGATCCGCTGGAACCGGGGCCGGCGACTATCCATATTAAGTACACCGGAATTTTGAATGACAAACTGCGCGGATTTTATCTGGCCCGTACGAAAGAGCGGAACTACGCGACTACGCAATTTGAATCGACAGACGCGCGCCGCGCTTTTCCTTCTCTGGACGAGCCGGCTTACAAGGCGACATTCGACATCACGCTGATTGCGAACAAAGGCGATACCGCAATTTCCAACAGCGCCATAGCATCAGACACGCCTGGGCCGGGAGAAGGAAAACACACGATTAAGTTTGCCACTACGCCAAAGATGTCCACATATCTGGTGGCAATGGCGGTTGGCGATTTTGAATGCGTTGAGGGCTCGGCCGATAACACTCCTATTCGAGTATGTGGAACGCCGGACAAGAAGCCGCTCAGCGCGGCTTCTCTCCGCTATGCCACGGAGATCTTGAAGTTTTATAACCAGTATTACGGAATCCCATACCCGTTTGGAAAGCTGGACATTCTGGGCGTCCCCGATTTTGAAGCGGGCGCTATGGAAAATACGGCGGCGATTTTTTATCGCGAGTCGCTGCTTTTTATCGACGACAAAAATTCTTCTGTAGAGTCGCACCAGGCGGTGTTTGAAGTGCTGGCGCATGAGATGGCGCACCAATGGTTCGGCGATCTGGTAACGATGAAATGGTGGGACAACATCTGGCTGAATGAAGGATTTGCCACGTGGATGGCGCTGAAGCCATCGCAGGCGTTGCATCCGGAATGGAACGCGAGCCTGGATGCGGTGCAGGCCACCGACACGGCGCTTACGCTTGACGCGCTGGTGAACACACATCCGATCCGTGCCAAGGCAGAAACGCCTGAGGAAATCAATGAACTCTTTGATCCTATTTCTTATGAAAAGGCCTCCGCGGTGCTGCGTATGGTGGAAGCTTATGTCAGCCCGGATGTTTTCCGTCGCGGCGTGAACGTGTACCTGCGCCGCTTCCTGTACGGAAATGCCACGGCAGAAGATTTTTGGACCGCGTTGAGCGCGGCGTCAGGACGTCCTGTAGACAAAATCATGCCGACATTTGTGGACCAGGCAGGCGAACCGCTGTTGACAGTGAGATCGGCGTGCGTGAATCCGCCTGCGCAGAAAGCACCGCCAGTCCGCAAGGGAAAGCGATCCAGGCGAGGGCCCATCAAGCCGAATCCAATCACGCAAGTCACCGTGTCACAACAGCGTTTCTGGGCTTATCCTGCCGAGGCCCCAAAGAAAGACCAGATATGGATGGCGCCGCTGTGCGTGAAATCAGGCGCGGCAAAACCGTTTTGCCAGATACTGAGCCAGAAAGAGCAGACATTGCCGCTTGCCGGATGTTCCCCGTGGGTTTTTGTGAATGGAAGCGCCGCGGGCTATTACCGCACACAATATGAGAAGGCTGATTTACAGAAGCTGATTACCGTTGCAGGAACGGAATTGACAACAGCGGAGCGCATTTCACTTTTGCGTGACCAGGCCGCGCTCGTGGGTTCCGGACAGGAAAGCATGGCAACGTACCTGGACTTGATTTCGGCCATGAATCAGGACGCGCAACGCGAGGTTGTGGAAAGCTATTTGCCGACGCTGGATTACGTGAACAGCTATCTGCTCGCCGAAACCGATGCAACATCGTTTCGGGCCTGGGTACGCTCCAACTTTGGGCCGATGATGGCTAAGAGTGGCTGGATACCCGGCCCAAATGAAAGCGCCGATGTACACACGTTGCGCAGCAACCTGATTCATATTCTTGGGATGATCGGCGAGGATCCGGATACGATCCGACAGGCCACCACCGTGGCCCAACAATACCTGAAAGATCCGAATTCGGTGGACGCCAGCATCGCCAAGGACGTGCTGGGGGTGGCAGCGCGCTTTGGCAATGAAGAGTTATTCCAGCAATATGTAAGCGCGATGGGACACATGCGCGCTCCGGAGCAGTTTTACAACGTGGGCGGAGCGCTCGCTGAATTTCGCGATCCTAAGATCGTGGAGAAAGTAATGGAGCTTGCCGTGTCCGATGAGGTCCGCAATCAGGATGCGGCGGGGCTGATATCCAAGGTGCTGGCCAACTCTGATAATCAGAAGACCGCCTGGGAGTGGGTGAAGGCGCACTGGCCCGCGGTGGAAAAGAAAATCACTATGTCCAGCGGCCCGGAGATTGTGGGTGCGACGAGAAAATTTTGCAACGCCGAGATGAATGACGATGTTCAGCAATTCTTTACCGAGCACAAAGTTCCTTCAGCGGAGCGGGCGTTGAAGCAATCGCGCGAAGATATTGAAGGCTGCGTGAAGCGGCGTCCAAGATTGCAAACTGAGCTGGCGCAATGGTTGCAGCAGCATGGAGGCGCGAGGAGCGGTAATTAGTATTTAGTGCTTGGTATTTAGTGGTCTTGCTGCTGACTTTTTTGGCCGGCGAACGGAAGATTATATTTGACTAGAACTCCATTCCAGCGCTCGTCTCTTTTTCGAATTAACGATGTATTGCACTGCGGACATGAGATGAGCAGCGCTGTGGGCGACGTCCAATGCAAGGTAACCCCCGCGCCTGCGGCGTCCTGCTCAACCAGGAACACTTCTCCATCTGTTGCAGAACCAGAAAAAAATCCAGTCTGTAAATCTTTTGCGGCAGAACGCAGATTCACATGAGCAAAAAATGGCGCTTCAGCGCCGCAGCGCCGCTCCATCACGCTGGCGGTCCATTGCCGAGACTCGTCTGTTGATTCCGCCACCACGCGATCAGAGCAGCGCGGACGCGTGTGCAAATAAACAACCGTAAGCACAGCAAACATGACCAGCATGATGCCGCCATAAACAAATGATCCGTAAACCATCTTACGCGCGAAAGGGTCCATGGATTAGTGGGCCGCCGCATGGTTGATTCGCGACCTGATTTCGCGCCAGAGTTCGGTGCGTCCATCACCCGTCTTGGCAGAGTAGGGAAGCAAAGTGTCAATGCCGTGATCGCGGGCCAACGCTGCCAGCGTGCTGCGAAGCTTATTGCCGGAAAGCTTATCTGCCTTAGTGGAGACGACGAGAAAATCGCGTCTTGCGCTACGCAGGAAATCGATAAGATGACGGTCCGGCGGCTGCGCAGGAATGTTGGAATCAATCAAGACAATGCACAGCGCCAAGGTCTCACGCTCCTGCAAGTACGGCTCAATGAACTTTGGCCACTCTGCAGAAATCTCTTTTGACAGCTTGGCATAACCGTAACCGGGCAGATCCACCAACATGCTTTCCGGATGCGGCTGGTTGGGTTTGGCGTAGAGGCCAAAAAAGTTAATCGTGCGCGTGCGGCCGGGAGTGGAACTGACATGCGCAATCTTTTGGCCCAGCAGGGAATTGATCAGGCTAGATTTGCCGACGTTGGAGCGTCCAAGAAAAGCGAACTCCGGCGGACCTTCTGGCGGAAAAGATTTAGGATCGGCCGCGGAAGTAAGAAATTTGGCGATGACAGGTTTCATTCGGTAACAACCAGTTTAGCGGAAGCCGGATTTCGCCGCCGCTCGGATGCAGTCAGTAGCGTTTGGGTGGTTTTGAATCATGAACTTCGCCCAGCGTCCCGCGAAAGCGCCCTCCGTATTAGCCGACAAGAATCTTAAAGGCCTACGCAATTCAATCTCACGATTTT
>JASLFF010000290.1 GCA_030150795.1 Terriglobales bacterium
GCGCAACGGCTGGAAAAGAAAATTGATGGCACCCGCAACGAAGAACATCGTGCTGAGTACAAGCGCCAGCAGAAAAGCTGCCTCTCCGACCTGAAACAACTGGAGCAGGAAGCAGGCGTCAGCTACAAGGAGCTTTGCCGCACGCAACGGGAAATCACGCAGGGAAACGTAGACGCGGAATACGCCAAGCGCGAACTGGTGGAAGCAAACCTGCGCCTGGTCGTCTCAATCGCCAAGAAATATACCAATCGCGGGCTGCAGTTTCTGGATTTGATCCAGGAAGGCAACATGGGCCTGATGAAGGCCGTGGACAAGTTCGAGTATCGGCGCGGATACAAGTTCTCGACCTACGCCACGTGGTGGATCCGCCAGGCGGTCACCCGGGCAATTTCAGATCAGGCCCGCACCATTCGCGTTCCCGTCCACATGATTGAGAACATCAACAAGCTGCTTCGCGCCTCGCGCCAGTTAGTTCAAGAGCTTGGACGTGAACCAACATCAGAAGAAGTTGCACAGCGCATGGACATTCCGGTATCGAGCGTGCGTAAAGTGTTGAAGATCGCACAGCAGCCTATTTCCCTTGAAAGCCGTGTGGGAGAAGAAGAAGATTCACGGCTGGGCGATTTCATTCAGGACACAACCGGCGTTTCACCGGCTGAAGCCATGATCCGTGTGAACCTGAAAGAGCAGACTGCCAGCGTTCTGCGCACACTCAATCCGCGCGAAGAGCGGATTATCAAAATGCGTTTTGGCCTGGAAGACGGGTCTGAGCACACATTGGAAGAAGTGGGACAGAACTTTCAGGTAACGCGCGAGCGTATTCGCCAGATTGAAGTTAAGGCGTTGCGCAAGCTGCGTCATCCTTCGCGCTCACGCAGGCTCAGGGCGTTTGTTGACCGCAAGACGTTTGGCGAAGGAGATTAAAAACGGCGGGTCACACTGGCTGTCAACTTCCTGTGCAGTGGAATTTTATCCTGGAGAACTACCATGAGCGATAACAACGAAGACAAGACTATTTACAAAGTTGTAGTCAACCATGAAGAACAATACTCGATCTGGCCAGCCCATCGGGAGAATGCGTTGGGATGGAAGGATGCAGGAAAGAGCGGCACCAAAGAGGAGTGCCTCGCCTACATTAAGGAAGTGTGGACCGATATGCGGCCCCTGAGCCTGAGAAAAAAGATGCAGGAGCAGGGACTCGGTTAACCGCCCAGTATCTTAAAGAATTCTCAGAAGCGGCAAGATCGGCTTATCGAATCAGGATTCGGGACATTCCGATTACTGCCGAAGTGTCACGAGTGGATCCACCTTAGTCGCGCGCATTGCCGGAACATAGCTAGCCAGCAGCGCCACCACAACCAACACTGCGGGTACGCTGAGGAACACCAACGGATCAATGGGATGCACGCCATAGAGCAAGCTTGAGATCAAGGGCGCAGTGATCCCTGCGAAGACTATTCCCACAAGCACTCCAACACCTGCGAGCACAACTCCCTGGTTCAGAACGAGCTTCCGAATATGGAACGGCTGCGCGCCGAGCGCCATGCGGACACCAATCTCATGCGAGCGCTGACCGACCATGTACGCCAGCAAGCCGTAGATGCCGACAGACGAGAGCAGCAGCGCCACCACCGCAAAAGCGCCAACCAGTTCGGCGGAGAAACGGCGGGGGGCCAGCGTGGCGCCGATGACCTCAGTCATGGTCTTCACCTGGAATACCGGCAAAGCCGGGTCCACCGATTGAATTGTATGCCTGATTTGCGGTTCAAGGGTACTGGTAGGCAAGGATGTGCGAACTACCACTTTCATATCCCGCAGGTTCGGCACCTGGAAAAATGAAGAGTATACGTGCGGAACAACTTTTTTCGCGTCCAGCCCGTCGGTCTTGATGTTGTTCACCACGCCTACAATGGTTTGCCATTGGGCATTCACATTGCGGCCATAACGGATGCGTTTCCCCAACGGGTCCTGGTTAGGCCAAAAGCGGCGGGCAAAAGTTTCATCGATGATCGCCACCGCATCTTTGCCAACGGTGTCGGCATCGGTGAAGAAACGCCCGCTGATCAAAACTCCCTGCATCACCTTGAAATAGTCCGAACTCACGCTGCTGCGCCGGCAACCCAGGTCTTGAGCGGACTCTATCGGGTGGTCCTCGATCGTCAGTGTGGAGTTGAAGGACGAGTCGGTAACCGGAAGGTCGGTGGTCACAGCCGCCTGCTCGATTCCGGGAAGGACCGAGACACGACGCAGCATCTCCTGCGCAAAGGTTGTGATCACTCCGGGCTTGGAGTAAGGATCAGTTGTCGAATCGTTCTGGACCGGAATCCAAATGTTGGCGGCCATCACGTGGACCGGATTGAACCCCGGGTCTTCCTGGAGCAATCCCCAAAAAGTTCGCATCAGTAGTCCGGCGCCCACCATCAGCATCACTGCCAGCGCGACTTCGGAAATAATCAGCGTACTGCGCATGCGGCTGGTTTTGGCGCTGTAGCCGGAACCGTGTGTTCCTTCGCGGACAGACTCAATCACATCCGTCTTGGCGGATTGGAACGCAGGCGCCAACCCAAAGAGCACGCCGGTAATCAAGGAAACCAGGAGTGCAAAGAGCAGCATCACCCAGTCAATATGCACTTCAGTCAACCTGGGAACTTTAGCCGGCACAAAGCGAATGATGGAGTTCAGCGCAAACATGGCAGTAAAAACGCCCGCACCTCCGGCCAGCAACGAGAGAATGACGGACTCCGTGAGCATCTGCCGGATCATCCGAATGCGACTGGCGCCCAAAGCCTGCCGCACAGCCATTTCCCGCTGCCGGGTGGAGGCCCTGGCCAAAAGAAGATTGGCAATATTCACCGAGGCAATCAAGATGATAAGAATCACAGCACCCAACAGTACGAGCAGCATAGGGCGCACGTTGCCTACAAGAGATTCCTTTAATGGCTCAATCTCTATCGACCACTGCGAACGCGCCGGATAATCATTCGGATAGTCGGCCCGCAACCGACCAGAGAAGTTATCCAGTTTTTCCTGCGCTTGCTTCCATGTTTCTCCGGCCTTCAGGCGTCCAATTGCTCCCGGCAACAAGCGCAAGGGGCGAGCAGGCGCTGGAAACGGGTTACCGTGAAATCCGGCCGTCGCCCACACTTCTACGTCGCCGGCAAGCGTCCGGCCTGGATGCCGGAATCCAGGCTCCACGACTCCGACAATCGTATATGGATCGCTGTCTAGTTGGAGCCGCCGACCCAGGACGTTAGGATCTCTACCGAACGCGCGCTGCCAAAGGCTGTCACTAATCACTACAGCCTCGGCAAATCCTTCGGCTTTGTCCTGTGGACCAAAGAGCCGCCCTAGCTCTGATCTGGCTCCAAGCATGGAGAAATAATTAGGGCTGACACCGAGCATCTCCAGGCGTTCAGGATGTTGTGCGCCAGTCAGATTGGCACTGGCAGGCCACGTGACGCTGAGGTCCTCGAAGACGTCTGCCCTTTGGTTCAGATCATCCCATTCCGGGACAGAGAGGCCGATATCGCGAGTTCCTAACCCCCGATTGGAAGTAATCACCTTGGCCAGCCGGTCAGCATCCCGGTATGGCAAAGGATGTAACAAGACTGTGTTTACGATACTGAAGATTGCAGTATTAGCTCCAACTCCGAGTCCAAGCGTCAGAACAGCAACCAGCGTAAACCCTGGATTCTTGAGCAGTATGCGTACACCGTAGCGTATGTCTTGTAACAAGGTTTCCATGGATTCTCCCTAAAGCCACAACATTGTATGCGACTTTGATTCAGGCTTCACACCTAATTAGATTTCGTTCGGTTTTTCTAATCTTCATCAATAAGTACAAAGACCTCATCGCGGTCTACCGGCTCAATCTGAGGCAAAGCCGCCGCTGACCTGCCGGACGCACTCTCCTGCTTAAGTTGTTCTACTACCTCAGCCAGCTTTGCAATCGTCGTGGCCTGGAACAATAGCGGCAGGGGAACATCCATTTTAAGAGCATCTCTCATGCGCGCTACCACGCGAGTAGCCTGCAACGAATGTCCTCCGAGCGTGAAGAAGTTGTCCTCCACGCCAATGCGCTCCAGACCCAGTATTTCAGACCATATCTGCGCTAATAGCGACTCTGTGTCGGTTCGGGGAGCAACATAGTCCTGCTTCGACCGAAGCACGTTTTTCTCCGGCGCGGGCAAAGCACGCCGGTCTACTTTTCCATTAAGCGTCAGCGGCATGGATTCCAGCATCACAAAAACTGCCGGTATCATGTACTCGGGAAGATTCTGCTTGAGAGAATCCTGTAACTCCTGCATCTCGATTTCCTTGCCCGCAACCACATAAGCTACCAGGCGCTTTTCCCCAGGTTCATCTTCTCGCGCCACAACAACTGCCTGTTCCACTTTTTCTAGATCGCACAGAGCAGCTTCTATTTCACCCATCTCAATCCGGTAGCCGCGGATCTTGACCTGGTGATCAATTCGTCCCATGAAGTCAAGGTTCCCATCGGCACGCCATCTCACCCAGTCACCTGTACGGTACAACCGAGCGCCTTCACGTTTGCTGAACGGGTCTGGCACAAAACGTTCCGCCGTGAGTGCAGGGCGCCCCAAGTATCCGCGCGCCAAGCCTTCGCCGCCAATCAGAAGTTCTCCGGGCGCGCCAACGGGAAGCGGCTCCATCCTTTCATCCAGAACATAGACCTGCGTGTTTTTTATGGGTTTGCCAATAGGTACTTGGATCGAGTCGTGCGTGCGCGGAATATGCGCATAAGTGGAATACGTGGTGTCTTCAGATGGTCCGTACAGATTGAAAACCTGTTTTACTTCGCTTACTTCGTAAATCTCACTTACCAGGTCGCTGGGGAGGGCTTCGCCGGCTAGATTCACGACACGAACTGAAGCTGGAACAGCTTTCATCCGCACCAATTCCCGCATGGCGGAAGGAACTGTATTGATGAGTTTCACCCGCTGCGCCGCTGTCCCAGAGAGTTCCGCCAATGCAAGGGCGTTCTTGACCACAATAGCCGAGCCGCCACAACTGAGCGGCGCGAAAATTTCAAAAACAGAAAGATCGAAACAAATAGAGGTTGATGCCAGCACACCGGCCAGATCATCTCTAGAGAACACCTGATGTACCCAGCTCAGAAATGCGACTGCGCTGCGATGGCAAATAGCCACACCTTTCGGCTTGCCGGTAGATCCCGAAGTATAGATGACGTAAGCCAGATTTTCCGGCGTGGTGATTGTATTCAGGTCTTGTGTGCTGTTGCGCGCGATCTCCGGCCACTGGGAGTCAAGCTCCACTACCGTTCCGGAAAATTCAGGGAGTTGCGAATGCAGCCGTTGCTGCGCCAAGAGCACCTGGCACCGGGAGTCCTGCAGGATATAACTCAGCCGTTCAGCGGGATAAATTGGATCAAGCGGCACATAGGCGCCTCCGGCTTTCAAAATTCCCAGCATGCCGACAATCATTTCCAGCGAACGATCTAAACAGATGCCAACTCTCACTTCAGGCCCAATGCCCAAAGTCCTCAGATAACGTGCTAACTGATTTGCGCGTTCGTTTAGTTCCTGATAACTCAGCCGCCCTTGTTCATTCGCGATCGCCAGTGCTTGTGGTGTTTTCGCCACCTGATCTTCAACCAACTCCGGCATGCATTTCTCGTGCGGATAGGGCGCTTCCGTCCTGTTCCATTCGACGAGAAATTGCCGGCGTTCCACCTCAGTGAGGAACTGCAACCCACTGAGATTCTGCTCTGGATTGGCGGCCATTGCCATCAGCACGGTCCTGACGTGGTCCAGTATCCGTGTAACGGTCGGAGAGCTGAACCGGCTGCTGTCATACATCATGCGCAAGCGCATCTGCTCACCAGGCTCGGCCAGCAATGTAAGGGGGTAGGCGGCGCTTTCAAATACTCGGCTGGAAAGAAAACGCAGGTCCCCATGCAGCTCTTGAACTCCTCTAGCGACCGGATGGTTCTCAAAGACCACGAAAGTCTCGAATAGCGGAAGTATTCCGGAAACTTCACTCCAGCTTTTTACTTCCACCAGCGAACTGGCTTCATACTGCCGGATATCAAGCTGGTGTTCCTGTAGTTTCTTGAGCCAGTCCAATAATCGCTCATCCTGGTTCAGGGCCACGCGCATGGGCAGAGTGTTCACCAATAACCCAACCACTGATTCCACGCCTCTCAATGAAACGGGACGGCCTGTGACTGTAATTCCAAATACGACTTCCTCCATGGCGCTGTAGCGGCCCAGCAACCACGCCCATGCGCCCTGCACAAAAGTGCTGAGGGTAATTCGGTGCTGGCGTCCTATGACTTGGAGATCGGCAGTAGTCTTCCGATCCAGGTCGATGGCCAACTCCAGGTGCTTCGGCCCTTCACCGGAGAGATGCTCTGTTTCAACCGGCAATAGTGTGGGAACAGAAAACCCCTTGAGGGTCTTACGCCAAAATGCTTCAGCCTTGGCCTTGTCCTGTTTCTGCATCCAAGCGATGAAATCACGGTAAGGGCGTGGACGCGGGGCGTTTAACTCACGCCCTTCAGCAGCAGACTTGTAAAAAGTAAAGAGTTCCTCGAAAACAATTTGCACTGACCATCCATCGAGCAGCAGGTGGGAGTAATTCCATACCCATTGATACTTGTTTTCATCAAGCCGTATCAGCGCCATCCTCATGAGAGGCGCTTGTGACAAATCAAAACCCCGGCCATGCTCTGACCACAAATAATCGTGCAGTTGCTGTTCCTGTTGCTCTGCGGAGAGTCCACGCCAATCCGGCTCATACCAGAGAAGCGTAACTTCATTGCGGACAACCTGAAGTGGTTTGTCAACTTTCTCCCAAAGATAGGCGCTGCGCAGAATGGGATGCCGATCAAGGATTTTCTTCCATGCACGCTTGAAAGCAGTAATGTTGAGATTGCCCTGAATGCGGGAGCTGATGTGAACAACATAAGCCCCTGATCCCGGCTCATACAGGGTATGGAACAACATTCCTTCCTGCATGGGGGAAAGGGGATATATGTCTTCTACATTCTTCATTTTTGTGGTCCTTGGTGGATTGGGTTCGTCACATGGAATGACGAAAAAAGCAGTGCTTTATTTTCGGCGCAATTTTCTTAAGCAGGAATCTTCCAAAAATGTGCCGCAGCTATTCCCTGGGCTACGCTGTTTTTGTTTGGAATATCTCTTCCTCGCGCGCGGGAAGAATTTCAACTATTGCCACCCGGGGAAGAGTCTTGGCTGGTACTTTCTGTTGAAGGAACGTGGTCAATGTAGTTTCCATCGCATCCTGCGCGCTGGCGCCCGATGCTGACTGGCACAGCCGCTTCAACTCATCCAAATGCATCAGGCCTTCCAGCGTCGACTCCACATCCACGCCAAAATCAATCAGGCAAGCCACTTCATCCACACCAATCGATTTCAGGCGCTCGATCATCGGAACGCAGCTTTGCGGAGTGCCAATCAGCGAAGCAGTCCGGTAATAGCGTTCGACAGCAAAACCGACCACTGAATCCACTAGTTCCTTTTGGTCCAGTCCAGCCTCGATCTCCAGGCTCTTCGTAAAGGTCTTGATCAAATCAACGTGGGAACGCAGGAAGTCGGAGAGTGGGCCGCGCACTTTTTGCAGGACCCGTTCTTTGTTCTGTCCAATGAAGGTATGCATCATCATGGAAACATGTCCGGTCTCCGGGTCATGACCTGCCTTGGCGCGCGCCTCACGGTAGGACTTCAACTTGACTGCCACTTCATCTATCGGCTGGGTCTGCAATGAGGTAAGCACGTTAAATCCCAGCTCACCGGCTTGCACAAACATCTCCGGACTGCCGCTGCAAGTGAGCCAGATGGGCAGTTCAGGCTGAATGGGCTTGGGGAAGATGCCGATGTCTGACATTTTGCCCGCGCCGTCGCGGGTTGAAATCTTCTCGCCCCGCCACAGCTTTTGCACTTCAGAAATTCCGTTGAACATTTCTTCCCGCTTGTTGGCATATCTTTCGGGAAAAAAGGCGAAGTCATTCGGGACCCAACCGGAGACGAAGGAAATCCCCACGCGGCCTCGCGAGAGATTGTCCACAATGGACCATTCTTCCGCCACGCGTAACGGATTGTGCAGAGGCATTACCACACTGCCCGCGCGCAATTGAATTTTTTCAGTGACCGTGGCAAGAGCAGAGCTCAGTACTGAAGGATTGGGATACAGACCGCCCTTCTGGTGGAAGTGACGCTCCGGAGTCCATACTGAGGTGAAGCCGTGCCGATCCGCAAACTTTGCTCCTTCCAGGTAAAGGCGATATTTGCCCTGTGAGGAATCAGCATTGCTGTCCGCGAAATAGAACAGGCCAAACTCCATTGATTTCTTTGCGGCTTTCCGGTGTTCCGGCTTCAACACCAGATACGCTGTATGGTCCGTCACCAGGACGTCAGACACGGCAGGATGCTGGCGCAGCACATTTTCTATTTTTCCCAGGGCCTCATGCCCGTGGCCGTTGTTCGCGCTCGCGCCGTTGGTTTTGTTGAACTGGTCGGTGATCTCCAGCGCATATTCCAGTTCCTGCAAGTGTTTGTCGTCCAATGCCGCCAGCGGGAAATCAGAAGGCGTAAACTCCGCGCTCTCGCTGGCACGCGCAGCGTCAATCAGTTTGCGCAGGTTCTCAATAAACTCGTGCGCAAGGTTCTCAATGGTCTGCGCCCGGAATAACGCTTTGCTATAACCCCAGTCAACGTGCAGCTTTCCCTCAAAAATTAAAGCGGTGATTTCAAAGAGATGGCTGCGCCGCGCTTTGGGATCATGCCCATGAGCTACGTGCTCGCGTACAGGAGTGAAAACCGCATTGCTCTTCAACGGCTGATCGAACTGCCCAAGATAATTGAATCGCACGCCAGGTTGCGGCATTGCCTTCAACTTTGCGGCTGTTACCGAATCCTGGCCGGCATAACGCATCAAGCCATATCCAAGACCGTTGTTGGGGACCCGGCGAACTTGCTCTTTAATCGACTTTAGAGCGTCGCCCGACGCGGCATCCGGTTGCAATTGGAGAAGCACAGGGACCATAGTCGCAAGCATACCAACCGTGCGTGTAAGGCTTACGTCGGAGAAAAATGCCTCTTCCCTGCCGTGGCCTTCCACATCCACCAGGAGCCTGTCTGCACCGGCCCAGCGATTCAGGGTTTGCGTGAGCGCAGTCAACAGCACCTCATTGACTTGTGCGTGATAGATTTTCGGGATTTCCTGCAGGATGCTGCTTGTCTCCTGGGCTTCCAGAGAAATAGAGAATGCAGCGGTTGATTCCACCGTGTTCTCCTTCCCGGCAATGTCTACCGGAATCTCCTGAACCTCTGAGCGTGCCGGATCCAGCCAGTAAGGTCTCTCCTCTTCCAGTTGCGTGGAATTGGCGCGCTCGCGCAGTTGCTTGGCCCAATATTGATAAGAGGTGGTTTTACGCGGGAGTTGAACTTCTTTGCCTTCCGCTAGTTGCTGATACGCGGTCTGCAAGTCTTCCAGCACAATGCGCAATGAAAGTCCGTCCGCAACCAGCGCATGGGCAATAATCAATAGGCGGGCCGATTCTGAAGGACCAAAGCGCAAAAGGGCGGTACGGAACACAGGCCCTTGCTCCAAGTCAAGGCTGGTCTGCAACTCGGCAATCGCCACATCGAACTTCTGGCGACGCTCAACGCCGGAGGCATTTGTGAGATCAAGCTCGGAAAACGGCACTCGTTCTTCAGGAGCAACAATGTGTTGCCGCCAGTCTGTGCCTGCTCGTTCAAAACGCGTGCGCAACGAGTCATGGTGTTTCATCAAGGACTGGAAAGTGCGTTGCAACAATCCGGCATCGATGGTCGCTGGGACCTCCAGCATTACCGATTGGTTGTAATGTTGCGGCGCCGGATGGCCTTGCTCAAAGAACCGTGACTGTATCGACGTGAGCAAGACTTCACCTGTAACGGGACCCTGCTCAGTATGAATAGCTTGTGAACTGGCGGCTATAGCTGCCAGCTCAGCAATGGTCTGGTTCTGGAAGAGCTGTTGCGGAGTAAGCTGGAAACCCAGTTGGTTGATTTGGGCCACGATCTGGATGGCCTGTACAGAATCGCCGCCAAGATCAAAGAAATTGTCATGTACGCCAACTTCTTTAATGCCCAGGACCTTTTGCCAGACCGAAGCGATTTTTTTCTCAAACTCATTGGCCGCTTCGATGTAAGCGGTTTGGAGTTCAGGACGCGCATGTGTCGGTTGCGTGGAATCAGAGCTTGCAGCCTTCTCCAGAATGGAAGCCATTGGCCTGCTATTTTTGGCTTCATTCATAGAAGCCTGCAGATCTTTCGTTGAAACCACGATCTGCGGCTGCCTCCAGGCAAGAACGTGCCGGAACGCTTCTTTACCTTCACGCGAAGTAATGCCTTGCTGTAACTCTTCGGCATAGGCGCCGACGAGTCCATTTTTGCCGGCTGCCGCAGCTTTGGCTTGGTTTTCTTCATTCCTGCGGTATTGACGGTTGGCAATGACCTTGACTTGGCCGGTGATGTCATTGATGCGTTTTTGTGAGAATGCATCTATCTCAAGAAGTTGCCCACCATGCTCATCCATGAACACGATGTCAAAAGTGATGGTCTGCCGCTTGGTGTCTTCATCCGCGCGGAAGCGGATGTGGACATAAATTTTTCGTTCCAGCGGCCGATCCATTCTCAGCCGCCGGTATCCCATGGGAAGATACACGCCTTCACGTATCAGAAATTCTTTGCCCGTTCCGGTAGCGCGATCGAGCAAAGAAGGATGGAGTTTCAGTTTCTCCAACTCGGGAGAAAACTGTTCCGGCAATTCAAGGTAGGAGAGCAGTTCGTTCTCGCCGACATAAGCCCGCTTGAGCGCCTGCCAACGTGGGCCGAGATCTTCGTCGCGCTTGCTATCGTCAGTAAGCACAACGTGGCGCAGGTTGCAGCGTTCGATGATCGCTTTTATGTCATGTTTCTTTATCGGTGAAGGAGGCACAAAGGCGACTTTGCCCGTGGCGTACTCCTGCCACTCTTGTCCGCCGGCCTCTTCGCCTGGCCTGCTGATCACGCGGAAGGCATAGGCTTTGCCGTCCTTTTCAACAATGATTTTCACATCACGTTTTTCATCATCGCGGAGCCCCAACGGAGCCAGGAAGAAAGCATCGCGAATCTCCACGGTTTGCCCGCCGGCGAATTTCTCGGTCGCCGCCCGCGCCATTTCCAGGTAAGCCACGCCGGGAATAATGGCATTGCCCACGATGCGATGCTCATCAAGCACCCAATGCGTCAGCGGGCTGAAAGTGTTAGTGTAGATTTCCTTCTCCGGCGACTCCACACTTACCATGCCCAGCAGTGGATGCCCGGTCTGCTGCTTCGGGCCTTCGCTGTTGCCAATTCCAGCTTCAGCCGCTTTATTCACCAACATGCCAACATCCTGCCATGCATCCCAGTCGACCGAGATCATGGGCGTTGCGCCGGTTGAATGGCTGTAAGAAGCAAAGACATCAAGAAAAGCGTTAGCTGCGCAGTAGTCCACTTGGCCAAAGCCGCCGAGAATGGAACTGCGTGAAGAGCAAGCCACAAAGAAATCGAGCGGAGCATCGCGGAAGATTGAAGCCAGCACCAGAGTCCCTTTCACCTTAGGCGCCAGAACTTTGTCGGCCATCTCAGCGGTCTTTAATTGGATAATTCCACCACCAGCGATGCCTGCGGTATGCACCACGCCGTGAACTGTTCCAAACCGCTTTTGCGCGGTGGCGATAGCAGCGCGCATCTGCTGCTCATTGCTTACATCGGCGCTAAGCACCAGCACCTCGGCCCCTAAGTTTTCCAGGCTCTCGAGCTTTCGGATTTTCGCGCTGATCGGGTCCGAAACATCATGGACTTCCAACCATTCTTCCCATTTTTCACGCTCGGGGAACTCCGATCTACCCACCAGGACAAGCTTAGCCTGTGCGCTTTCAGCCAACTGTTCGGCAATCACCAATCCAATGCCACCTACGCCACCGGTAATCAGATACGTACCTTTTTGCCGCACTGGCAACGTTTCTGGCGAGGCCTGCACACGCAGCGGCTCAAAGACCTGTACCCAACGATGACCATTTCTGTAGGCGACAATCTTGTCCGCCGTACCGGAAGCCACTTCAGAGATCACGCGCGACAGAAGCTGCGCTTCAGCAGCTTGCCCGGGTAGAAGGTCAAGGTCGATATGACGGCAGGAGATATTTGGGTATTCCTGAGGGATCACGCGGCAAGGGCCAATCAACGTTGCTCGTTGCGGGTTCATGACCATGTTGCCGGTGACATCATAGAGATGGTTGGAAACCAGCAGCAGGTCGATGTTCGGAGTCTGCCCGAGCGCGCCAATGGCCTGCGCCAAATAAAGCGGATTGTAGAAACTGGCCTGCAAGGAATCTGCGGCGCCGACATCCACCAGGTTCCACAGGTGAACGATCTTTCCCGGGAGTTTGCCATCCTCTTTCAAGGCATTCAAAACAGCCTGATAATCTTCACTGGATTGCGGGCGGACGGTGAACTGGTGCGAATTACGCCCGTATTGCGTTCCTTCAACCACTATAAAGACTTCAGTTCCCTGTGCCTGAATTTGGCCGGCCAGCCGCGTGCCTACACCATATCGATCACACATGACCAACCATGGCGCTGCCCCTTCAGTACTCAAACCGCTGTGAGCCAGCGGCGCGCGCTTCCATGAAGGCGTGTAGAACCAATCTGTAACGTTAGGCCGCTTGTGAGGTGTGGAAACCGCGCTTGCGCCCTCCGTATGTTTCTGCGGTTCAATCCAGTAACGCTGAGTTTCAAAGGGATAAGCAGGCAGCGCAATGCGCTTGCGCTGTTCCTGCTTGTAATAACCTGACC
>JASLFF010000396.1 GCA_030150795.1 Terriglobales bacterium
TCTAGACGAGCATTTTGACCTGATCTTCCGCAAGACGGCGTGTTTGTTTTCTGTTTCAACGCGGCTGGGGGCGCTGATTGGCAAGGCGACGGAAGAGCAGGAGACAGGCCTGGGTGAATATGGACGCAATCTCGGTCTGGCATTTCAGATCGTGGACGATGTGCTAGATTTGACGGCGTCAGAAGATGTGCTCGGCAAACCGGTGGCGAGCGATCTGCGCGAAGGTAAAGTGACGATGGCGGTGATCCATGCGCTGCAGCAGTGCACCCCGCAAGAGCGCAAACTGGTGGAGACTGTGCTGGAAGAGCGTGCGTTCGTGAGCGTGAAGCATGAACAGATACTGGAAATGCTGAACCGCTATCAGTCCATCCCGTATGCGTATGATGCAGCTGCCAAGCATGCTGAGCTGGCGCGGAAAGCGATTTGCACATTTTCGCCATCTGAGATCAAGCGGGCGCTGCTATCGATTCCGGACTTTGTTGTGGAGAGAAATAGTTAACTCAGGTTGTGCAGCCACCCGCCCACCACAAATGCTGTTGAGCCCGCCTGCCGCAGCTTTTATACTTTCGTTGAGGGGACAATTGTGGCTCTTTCTGTTGTGATTGTGGATGACGAACAACTCGCGCGTGAAGAGTTGAGCTATCTGCTGAAGTCCATCGATGACGTTACGGTGGTGGCGCAAGGCCACAACGGGATTGAAGCCGTGAATCTCGTCAAAGAGTTTTCTCCCGATTTACTCTTTCTCGATGTGCAGATGCCTGGGCTCGATGGATTCGGGGCTTTAAAAAAACTAATTGACAAAAAGGTGGGGCTTCCACAAATCGTCTTTGCCACCGCCTTTGATCAGTACGCGGTGAAAGCCTTTGAAGTCAATGCCGCTGATTACATACTAAAGCCGTTTGATAGGAAGCGTGTGAGTGCTGCGGTAGAGAAGGCCCGCAAAAAAATTCAAGGCGTTCCTGCCGATCAGCAACGCCTGGACACGCTGGTCAAGCTTCTGGAATCGCAGCGCCCACAAAATTCCAAAGTGCTTCTCCGCAGCGCCGGACGCCTCCTGTTGGTCGACCAGAAAGATCTCTGCTTCGCTTCTATTGAAGACGGCATCATCAGCGTTGTTGCCACCAATCTTGAAGGCCAGTCCAACTGCCGCACACTTGAAGAATTACTTGAAGGGCTGGACCCCGAAACCTTCTGGCGTGCGCACCGTTCTTTTGTGGTGAACATTAACCGGATCAAAGAAGTTGTGCCCTGGTTCAAGAGCTCCTACCAACTCCGCATGGACGATCGCAAGCAAACGGAAATCCCTGTGAGCCGCGCCCAGACGAAGCGCCTACGCGAGCTTTTCGGTCTTTAGCTCAACCGAGTCTCCGGGACTACCGTAACTTCCAATCTGCGCGAGCCGCGCAACACAATCAGCCGCGTCGGCACTCCAATTCTGTCTTCACTCAGCAGCCGATGCAGCACGTCCACACCCTCCACCGGCTCACCCGCCAGAGAAGTAATCACGTCGCCTTCCTGCAAACCCGCTTTCTGCGCCGGACTTCCTGGTTCCGCCGAAAGTACCAATGCTCCAGTAGTAGTCTCAAGCTCATAGTGCCGCGCAATAATTCTGTTCAACGCCGCCGTCTGCGCCTGTACGCCAATGTAACTCCGCCGAACCCGGCCAAACCGGATCAGCTTGCTGGCAATAAACTGTGCCGTGTTAATGGAAATCGCAAAACAAAGCCCTTGCGCTGGCAGGATCGTTGCGGTATTCACGCCTACTACTTCGCCTTGCGAATTCACCAGCGGTCCGCCTGAGTTGCCGGGATTCAATGCCGCATCGGTCTGGATCACGTCTTCAATCAGGCGTCCTGATTGCGACCGCAAGCTGCGTCCCAGCGCGCTTACCACGCCAGCCGTAACGGTGTACTGAAATCCATAAGGGTTGCCGATAGCTACCACAAGCTGGCCAACGCGTATCCGGCGTGAATCGCCCAGTTTGATGCTGCGCAATAGCGGGGCATCGATTCGTAACAGCGCCAAGTCGGTGTCCGGGTCTTCACCAATCAGTTGAGCATTAAAGTCGCCGGAATCGGGCGTCGATACGGTAATCTTCTCGCCGCCATGAACCACATGACTGTTCGTCAGGATGAAACCATCCGGCGTAAAGATGAAGCCAGATCCGCTTCCGCCACGGCCTTGCTTGTTTTCCACCTGTATGCGGACTACTGAAGGGCTTACCGACTCCGCCACGGTCGTCACGACACGCGAATAAGCGTCCATTGCGTCGGCTTCCGTTGGCTGAAACGCGGCAGCATGCTCTTCCTGGCTTGGAAAAGAGATCAAAGAGGGATTACTACTCATAGTCCCATTGGATAAACGGGCCACGGCAAAGGATTCACACTTCGGAACTTGACGTTTGCGGGTTCAAGAGAGTTTTTAGCGCGCTTGGATCGGGATTTCGGCATTGCCGTATCATATTCAGCGATGAGGTCGCAGGTTCAAGAGGCGCTGAATGTATTGATTGGCCAGTCACTGTGGTCGTCAGGGCGCGCGGCTGATCTGGAATGGTTTCAGTTTGGCCGGCGCAAGACCGTTCAGGACAGTCGCGGCAAATCTAGAGAAGTTGGTGAATATGCCCTGCACGTTCAATGCGCGTGGCGAATGAGGCATGGAGATGAAATCATTGTCGCCAGTCGCGATCTCTATGATCCCCCGGAGGAAAGCGATGATCGGCCGGACGATTTCAATTGGGACGTGCAGGGCGCTAACCGGCGGGACAAACGCATTACGGAACTCTTTCTCAACGAAACCCGGCAGTTCTTGGTGCGGAAGGTTGAGGTCGGTCCGGCGGGAAGTTTCACGATTCTTCTTGACGACGAATACGCTTTGGATGTTTTTCCGGATGACTCCCTCAGCGGTGAGCACTGGCGGATATTTAAGCCGTATGCCGGAGAACCACACTTCGTCGTCACTGGCAAAGGATTGGAGAATTGACCGAAAGGCCGTCTTTCTCAAACACCCGCGCGTCACCCAGGGATGGTGGTCATGCCTTTACAATGCTTTTGTGAGCGATTTAAAAGGTAAAACAATTTTCATCACCGGCGCTGCCCGCCGTTTGGGCAAAGCTATTGCGCTTGCCATGGCACAGGCCGGCGCAAACGTCGCATTCACCTATCTCCAGTCAGTGGATGACGCCAATAAGACCTTGGCAATGGAAAGGGCTGGGCCAGGAGTATTCGGCATTCTGTGCGATGTCCGTAAGGAAAAGATGATTGTGCGGGCGGTCGACAAAATCCTGGAGCATTTTGGCCGGCTTGACGTGCTCGTGAACAATGCAGGCGTCTTTCAGACCGCAAAGTTGGAGGAGATCACCGCTGAGCAATGGGACGAGGCATTTGCCGTGAATGTGCGCGCTCCTTTTCTGGTTTCCAAATACTGTATTCCTTCGTTGCGGACGACGCGCGGACGCATCATCAATATGGGTTCACTGGGCGGCCAGAAGCCATGGGCAACACATGCGCACTACTGCTCTTCCAAGGCAGCGTTGCACATGCTTACTCAGGTAATGGCCAAGGCGCTGGCGCCGGAGATTGCCGTTAACTGTGTTGCGCCCGGCATGATCGGCTCTGGCGCCGGAGAAAAAGATCCAGCGCTTTTAGACCGTCTTGCCGCACATACGCCAATGAAAAAGAACGGATCACCACAGGATGTTGTAAGCGCCGTAATGTATTTTGCCACCGCGCCGCACTTCATCACCGGCCAGATCCTCACCGTTGATGGTGGCCTCGGTTTGCGCTAGCTATCGCTGGCTCACAAATGCTTTTACCACAATAGCTCGGGGATCTTTTCCCAGCGGGATCATCGTCTCAAGCACCGGCAAATCCGGCTGTGATTTGCCCTTGCTATCGATCAGCGAAAGCACAGTCATATCGCCGCTACCGGTATTCACCACCAGTAAATGCAACTGGTTGGGAGAGAGCGCCATGCTCTCAGGATGGCTTCCCACAGGCACTGACGCTGTCCGCTTGCCATTGTCGATGCTGTAAACCGCAACAGAGTCTGACCCAAAATTCGCCACGTAGAGCAGGGCATTATCTGGCGATACAAGACTGCGTACCGGATGGTCACCAATTTGAAATGTGTTGTTGACCTCGTTTGTGCTGGTCACGATTTCAGAAATTGAGCTGGCGTCGTAATTGCTTACAAAAACTTCGCCTCCATCCGGCTTCACCACCAAATGGACAGGTGTTTTACCCACGTCCAGAAGGGTTAATAGCTTGTCGGTCTTCAAGTCCACCACGCCAACCTGCCGCGATTCACTGCACGCCACAAAAACCTTGCTGGAATCGGGAACAATGGCAAGCCCCACTGGCTTGGCACATACGGCTACTTTGTTGCGCACTGCCAATTTTTGCGTGTCCACAATGGCGATGGAATCTTCATCTCTCAAAGCGACAATTGCCAGCTTGCCGTCCGGGGTCAGGCGCGCAAGATTGCTTCCATTGCCGGTGGGAATGTATTTGATTACTTTGCGCTGGTCCAGGTCGATCACTGACAGGTTGGCTGAACCGGAGTTGGCCACGTAAGCCCGCTTGCCGTCAGAAGACACGTCTATAAAAAACGGCGCGCGATGCACTCCGATGGTGGAAACCACTCTGTTCGTTTCCGCGTCAATCACGCTTATGTTGTTGGATTCCGTATTGGCCACGTAGATTTCGTTCTTGCGGGGATTTACCGCCAATCCGGTGGGACTGCGTCCTACAGAAACCGTCGTCAGGATCGACAGAGCGCGGAGGTCGATCACCGTTACGCTATTGCTGCCGCCGTTGGAGACGTACGCGTACTCGTGGTAATTCGGGCTGGGTTCCGGCGTGTCCTTACAGCCTGCGAGCAGGGCAAGAATGAGGCAAGCCGCGAATGTAAATGCTCGCAACTTATCTGCCGGCCTTGGCAACCGCGGGCCGCAAGCGTGGCTCCTGGACGTTGCGGTGCAGCACAGCAGCAATCTGCCGTATTTCATGCATCATTTCATCGAACTGATCGGGAAAGATCGATTGGGCCCCGTCAGAAAGAGCATGCTCGGGATCGTGGTGCACTTCCACCATAACCCCATCGGCGCCCACGGCCACCGCGGCGCGTGA
>JASLFF010000432.1 GCA_030150795.1 Terriglobales bacterium
GATTGCGGCCTATACCAAAGCGGCATCCATGGACCCCAATCCTGCAACCGCGTATTTCAATATCTGCGCTACGCAATACAACACCGGCAACACCCAGGGCGCATTGGCCGCTTGTGATAAGGCAATTGCCGCCGATCCGAATCGGGCAGACGCCTATTTCATCAAGGGATCACTCATGGTTGGCGAGAGCAAGCTGGATAAGGACGGCAAACTCCAGGCTACGCCGGGAACATCAGAGGCGTTGAACAAGTATTTGGAGCTTGCCCCTGACGGTCCGCATGCAAATGACGTGAAAGCCATGTTGCAGGCCATTGGAGCCAAGATTGAAACCACATACCATGGGAAGAAAAAGTAAGCGGTAATAGTTTGGAAATCGTAAAAAATAACATTGGCTTGTCCTGACCAAAATTGATAACGTGCTTTGCCTACTGAATACGATGAGGTGGCGTCAACCAAAGCACTCTGGAGGAAACAACCACAATGAAGCGGAATGTTATTGTTGTTGCGCTGGGCGCTCTGTTGTTTGCTGTGGGATTTTTGCCCGCGCACTCGCAGTCGGTGGGCGCGCAGGCGGAAGGCAAAGTCACTCAGGAAGGCAGCCCCCTTCCCAATGCACAGGTTGTATTTACGAATACTGAAACCGGTAAAGTCTTCAAAACCAAGACTGATAAGGGTGGGGAATTCAAGTTGCTGGGCGTGCCCTACGGCTCGTACCAGATAGTGGTGTTAAACGATAAAGGGGAAAAGCTTTTTTCAGACAAAACCACTCTCGGTACAGATAACACAACCGACAGCAACTATCTGAACATCCCTGTTGGCAAGGAACCGATTACGGACAGCAAGTTTGGCCTTCCTCAACCCGCTGCTCCCAAACTCACCAAGGAACAACTCGCCAAGATCCAGGCTGACAATAAAAAGATCGCGGGCTTGAATTCTTTGATTACTGATGCACAGAATGCGCGGCAGGCGCAGGATTGGCCCAAGGCTGAAAACGCGCTCAAGCAACTGATTGCAGCTGCGCCTGACAGCAGCCGTTGGGATTTCTATATGGCCCTGGGCGAGGCGCAAAGCAAGTCCAACAAGCTGGATGAAGCAGTTCAGACCTACGATAAAGGCGTCCAGGTAGCACAATCCCTGATCTCCGGCTCGTCTCCAGCCGATCCGAAAATTCCCAGCTTGAATCCTGCCGCCGCCAAGCAAGGCGCTGGCCGCATGTTGACGGCACAAGGCAATGACTATATGAAGTTGCAAAAGCAGGATGAGGCCATTGCTTCATTGAAGAAAGCCACGGAGATCGATCCCTCTTCCGCGCTGTATAGCTATAACCTTTGCGGCGTGGAGTTCAACGCGCAAAAGTTTGACGATGCCAAAGCCGCCTGCAACAAATATCTTCAGCTTGAACCCAGCGGCCCTCATGCTGATGAGGTGAAGAGTTTCTTAGCGACGATACCGGCGAAGTAGCCACAAAAGAGAAACGTATTGTGCGAGAAGCGGCCCGCATGGGCCGCTTTTATTTGGATAGAATTGAATGCACTGCCATGACTTTGTCTTTTGCAATCCGTCCGGCTGTTGCGGCAGACATCCCGGTTTTGCGCGACTTGATAGATGCTTCAGTGCGGCGCTTGCAGTCCGGCGATTACTCGCCTGCGCAAATAGACAGCGCACTCAGGACGGTCTTTGGCGTTGACAGCCAATTGATCGATGACGGTACATATCTGCTTGTACAAACAGTTCCGTCCGATTCAAACGAACATCCAGTCATTATTGCCTGCGGCGGCTGGAGCAAACGCAAAACGCTGTATGGCGGTGATCGCTGGCGAGATCGCCAGGATGACATGCTTGATCCTGCAACCGATGCGGCGAAAATTCGCGCTTTCTTTATTCACCCTGACTGGGCACGGCAGGGTATTGGCACTCTCTTGTTGGATGCTTGTGAATCGGCAGCCCGCGCGTGTGGCTTCACGCGCTTTGAAATGGGCGCGACTCTGACTGGAGCAAAACTCTTTGAGAAAAAAGGCTATGTAACAGTGGAACGCATCAATGTCCCGCTGGAAGGGGAAATCACGTTGCCCATCATTCACATGGTGAAAGGCAGCTGATGAATACGCCTGATTGTTCTCTTATCTCGCTTTAGAGCGGGCGCAAGCGGCCGGAACCATGTAAACTTGTCTGCCAAAATGAATGACCATTCATTGAGTGACAAACACCAGCCGGCGCTGCCTTTTGGCATCGTCAACGACACGTAGGAGGACCTATGGACCTGAACCTTAGCCCTGACGAAATCAAATTTCGCGACGAATTGCGCACTTGGCTTTCCGCCAACGCTCCTACGGATTGGGACGAGCGTCGCGAAGAGTCGATGGAGTCGCGCTTTGAGTATTTGAAGCGCTGGCAGCGGAAACTCTATGAAGGCGGCTGGGCGGGAATTTCATGGCCCAAGGAATACGGCGGCCGCGGCGCCAGCCTGATGGAGCAGGTGATCTTCTGGCAGGAGATGGCTCTGGCCCAGGCGCCACCGCTGGCGAATGTTTTGGGATTGGGAATCATCGGCCCCACCATCATTGCTTTTGGAACTGAGGTGCAGAAGAAACGCTACCTGGCCAAGATCCTGAGCGCGGAAGAAATCTGGTGCCAGGGATTCTCCGAGCCGGATGCGGGTTCTGATCTGGCCAATGTGCGTTGTGAAGCCAAGCTTGATGGCGACCATTATGTGGTCAATGGACAGAAAGTCTGGAACAGCTATGGCTGGGCTGCGCACTGGTGTGAGCTGGTGGTGCGCACAGATCCAAACGTTCCCAAGCACAAAGGCCTGACCGTGTTGCTGGTGGACATGAAGACTCCTGGAGTTGAAGTCCGTCCGCTGCGCCAGATGACCGGCGAAACGGAATTCAATGAGTTGTTCTTCCATGACGTGCGCATACCTGTGACGAACGTCGTCGGCAAAGTAAATGAAGGCTGGGGCGTGGCCATGGGAACGCTCATGCATGAGCGCGGCACTTTTGGCGCGGGCCTGCAGATTACTTATCGCAGAAACATGGAGCGGCTGATCGATCTGGCAAAGATCACGGAACGCAATGGCCGTCCGGCAGCGGAAGATCCAGTTGTCCGGCAGAAGCTGGCGCAATGCTATGCGGAAATCGAAATCATGCGCTGCAACCAGATGCGCGCTTTCAGCCGCATCAATGCTACCGGCGTGCCGGGGCCGGAAGGTTCCATCCAGAAAATTTTCTGGAGCGAACTGAACCAGCGTTTCCAGCAGGTCGCACAGGAAGTGATGGGGCCCTATGGACAACTGGAAGCCGGAGACGAACACGCCATCGATAATGGGATGTGGGCTTACGGCTATTTGAGATCACGCGGCAACACGATTGAGGCAGGCACGTCGGAGATCCAACGCAATATTATTGGGCATTTTGTGCTGGGATTGCCGAAAAGCTATTGAGAGCATTCAGCAATCAGCCAAGACAGTTCACCGCAAAGGTCGCGAAGGGCGCAAAGAAATACGCCAGGGATTTAAACGAGCAAGATGTTAGCCAGAGGGCATACAAAATCGTTGCTCTCGATATGCGATTTTTTCTCCTTCGCGTCCTTTGCGATCTTTGCGGTGAAATTGTTCCTGGGCTGAGTGCTGACCGCTGAATGCTGTAAAGGAGACCATCATGCAATTCGGACTGAGCGAAAGCCAGCAGATTCTGAAAGACACGGCGCGCAAGTTTTTTGCCGGAGA
>JASLFF010000500.1 GCA_030150795.1 Terriglobales bacterium
CCGCGCTTTAAAAACGTGCCGTCTAACGGTATCGTAATCGAGTGCCAGAGAATTTCAGCCTCGACCATACATTCGAGCGGCTGCAAGATGCTCTTCACCGAAATGATCAAAAGGCTGTCCTGGACGCCCTTTGGCCTTTCAGCGCGGCTCTAAACGATTGGGAAATTGCTGATAACGTCGTTGAAGGTCTGCTGGCGATCCTTACGAAACAGGAAATGTATCAGTCTCCGTACGCCGGGCACCTGCTGCAATTCTTTGAAATCGAATCTGAGCGTCTGACCGATCGCCAGAAGTGGTTCTGCATTCGCTTCCTGAATGCACACGGTGACGAGTTCACGGATGGGTTTAGCTCTCAAATGGTCCGAGAACTTCGAGCAGGCCTTTTCTTAAGAATGAAAAAGCCCAATCCACAACAATGGGACGATTATCAAAAAATGCAGCGTGACGCACAGAATATTACCGGAAAAACTCCTCTGGATCTGCCGCCTGAATAATGCCGATAAGGTTGGGATTCCACACCGTTCGCCGCACCGTTTCTAATCCGCAACGGCTGCGGCTTCCTATCCACCGTGAAAACAAGTGTCAGGGCACGGCTTCAGCCGTGCCGTAAAAGCGCAGAAAAGCACTCTTCCTTGCGCCGCAGGCCGCCTGCGCGCAACGCAAGCGAAGCGCGAATAGATTCGCCTCTTGCGACGTAAGCTGAATAATCTAGCCCGTCCCAAAATGGGAAGATCTCTGGAAAATCGGACGGAACTAACCGCCCTTGCTCCGGAAGACGCTTACAATTCGAATTGAACGCAATCACATCGCGCAACGCGCGAATCAAAAAAGCCCGGAGGATTTTATGAAAATGATAAACCTCGAGAAACTCTTGATCGTTGCCGCCCTGCTGTGCACGCCGCTCATGGCGTCGAATGCTCAGGCGCCAAACGTCCAGAGTCAGCGTATTTCATCCGGCGCCAATGCGATCACCTGCATGCCCGGACTTGTCTTTAGGTGTAACCAATTTGGATGTTTCTGCCTGCCTAAGTAAGAACAAGGCGAGATGGCCCGTCCCTTTCCCGCTTTTTGATTTATGATCCGTGGGTATCCCACTCTTTGCGATTTTTGTGAAGGGTGGGATTTCATACCCTCCGCCGCAGCAATACTCATCCCACGATCAGGTCGCGCTGATATACCATTGAGAGCAATGACGAAAAGATTCTTGTTTGCCCGCGCATTGTGGATCGTGATGGCTGCCTGCTTATATCAAAGCGCGTGCGCGCAGGAAACTCAGCCTGAATCGTGCAAAGTTTCAGGAGCAGTGAAAACGCAGGATCAGCAAGCGAATCCGCAACCCGCTCCTTCGCCTTCGACGAATGTAAAAAAGGGAAAAGCTTCTTCAGCGACCGACGAACAGAGCAGCACCGTGGGAGATCCCGCGACTTCAGGGCCGCTTACCGTGAAAGGCAAGCTACGCTATTTTGCCGTGGAAACATTTCGGCCTGGTATTTATCCGGTGGCTGCTTTTTATGATGGCCTGACGATGGCGAATCCGCCCAAGGCTTATCCGCCTGAATGGCGGCAGGGTTTCGCCGCATTTGCCCGCAACTATGGCGACTTCATGGGCAGCTGGGCATCGGTTCAGGGCGGAAAATTCGTGGCTGCGTCCATGCTGCATGAAGACCCGCGCTATTTCACGTCCACCAACAAGAATTTCTTTGCTCGCGTTTTCAATACGGTCCGGTATGTTGTGATTGCCCGCAGTGACTCAGGGCATCCACGTCTGGCATTGTCGAATGTGGCTGGCGCATTGGCCGGCGGCTTTGTCGGCAATGCTTATCTACCTGATCCATATGCCAACGCGTCTCATGGATTCCGGCGCAGCGCGATTGCGCTGACCGGCTTTGTCACCAGCAACCTGGGAGATGAGTTTCATCCGGAAATTCATAAGCTGGCAAAAAAAGTCCACTTGCCCTTTTAGGAATAAGTCGCCCTTGCTGCTCTGCGACCTTCCCGAATGCTCTCACTTCCTGTAAGCTACTTCCTTCCTGAATGCCGGTCTCTCTAGCCAACTCCGGAGTAATTTACGATTCGCTAAAAAAATGCGGCATCGGACTGGTCTCCGCGCTGCCTGAGACGTGGCTGGTCCATCTGATCCGCATGGCGGAGGATGATCCTAAGATGATCCTGGTCCGGCTTGCCAAGGAAGAAGAAGGCGTGGGCATCTCCGCCGGGGCGCATTTTGCCGGCGTGAAATCAGCTATGCTGATGCAGAACCACGGCTTTCTTGCCAGCATCAACGGCATTGTTTCCCTGGCGCAACTCTACCGGATCCCGTTGCTCATGCTCATCAGTTACCGAGGCCACTTTGGCGAACGCGATCCCTGGCAGACTCAGGGCGGTGGCGTGACGGAGCCTTTGCTGCGGGCCCTTGGGATTCCGTATTCGTTCCTGGACGATCCAGCCAAAGTAGAAAAACGTATTGCTGAAGCGCAGACCTGGGCCTATGCCAGCTTGCATCCGGCGGCGCTGCTTCTCACGCGCGAGCTCATGTGGGAGGAGCCCGCATGATGCAACGCCTTGAATGCCTGCGCGCAATCTATGACCGGCTGGAAAATTGCCTGGTTGTGACGATTATGGGCGCAGTCGCATGTGAGCTGCAGTCGCTCGGCCACAAGCCGAATTTCTTTTACCTTCAGCACGCCATGGGGCTCGGATCATCCACAGGGTTGGGACTTGCTCTTTGCCTTCCGCAACAAAAAGTTGTGGTCTTCGATGGCGACGGTTCCATCCTGATGAATCTTGGCGGATACACCACCCTCGCACGCTATCGACCCAGGAATCTTGTGCATGTTGTTTTTGACAATGAAAGCCTGCTCTCTGTCGGCGGCTTTCCTACAGCAACCTCCACGGGTAGCGATCTTGAAGGTGTGGCGCGAGCGTCTGGTATTGCTCGCACCAAGACCGTTACTAAAATTGAAGAGTTCACGCACGCCTTTGATGACGCGCTAAAAGCCAATGACCTCACTTCCATCGTGGCGAAAGTGGAGGCCGTTGGGCCTAAAGGATACGTGACGGAACTTGCATTGCTCGAAAATCGGTTTCAGTTCAAGCGGTATATAGAAAGGCTCACCATGGAGACGCGGAGACACGGAGAAAACAAAGGCTAAATAGATTTGGTCTGCCCACTATCGAATCGACGCAAAATACTTCAAGCTTTTGCAAAATTTCAGAAGTTGTTCTCCGTGTCTCAGTGCCTCCGTGGTAGGTTTTGTTCTTTGCGGGAGGAATACAATGCCCAGTATCCTGGCTGAACTCATCACCCAACTTAACACCGGCGCGCTACGCGTAGTTGATCTCACGCAGCCACTCAGTCCGCAGACGCCGCTGCTGCCGCTGCCGTCGCAATGGCCGAACACACCAGCATTCAAAATCTGGGAGCTTTCCCATTATGACGATCGTGGTCCGGCCTGGTACTGGAACGGGTTTGAAACGGGCGAGCATACCGGCACGCACTTTGATGCGCCAATCCACTGGGTGAGCGGTAAGGACCTGCCGGAAAACAGCGTGGACAAGATCAATCCTAAAAAGTTTGTAGGCCCGGCCTGCGTGATTGACGTGACGGCTGATGTGGCGCGCGATCCCGATTTCCTGTTGACGGTCGATCGCGTAAAGCAGTGGGAAAACAAGCACGGGCGCATTCCCGCCGGTGCATGGATGCTGCTGCGCACGGGCTGGTCCGCTCGCACCGATCCCAAGCAATATATCAATCTACAGGACGATGGGCCGCATACCCCGGGATTCGTGAAGGAATGCTCAGACTTCCTGGCGAACGAACGGGACGTTCTGGGCGTGGGTGTTGAGACCGTTGGCACCGACGCAGGCCGCGCAGCCTCGTTTGATCCACCCTTTCCCAATCACTACGTGATGCACGGCAGCGGCAAGTTTGGGCTGGCAGGCCTGTGCAACCTTGATCAGTTACCGCCAACAGGCGCAGTGGTCATTGCCGCGCCTCTCAAGATCGTGAATGGATCGGGAAGCCCACTGCGCGTGATTGCGATTACTCCTGCTTTTTAATCCAGCGGTAGCGAGGGAACCCTATAGCAAGTGGAATCTATTGGGCCAGAACCAGTCGGTTGTTCTCCGAAGGAATGAGAATCTGCCCGGGCGCTCGTTTGCGGCCTCGTGGCCATACGGATCTCTCACTACGCGAGACTTTGAAAAAGAACTCCTTCGTGTCTTTTGTGGTTAATCCTTAAAGAGTCGCCCTCTTCACCACGGCTGCAAGTGCACGATTCCTTTCGAATTCGCCCTGGATGGAATTTGCGGCTTTGATATAGCTTTCGCGCAAAGCGCCATCCAATGGATAGGAGTGCGCCACGGTTGAGAGCACACGTCCCTTCTCATAGTCAGATGTGATCCGGCCCACCGCATTCAGCACTTTGCTGAGTGAATCGTTGCTTAGCTTGTTGTGTTCCATCAGGGCGATCAGGCAGCGCGAGCGCTCATAGTCGCTCGTCATGGAATCGGTGACGCCAAGATACATATTCATCTGTCTCTCATCGAACTTGTTGGCCTTGAGCAGCGTTGTGAGCACGCGCGACTTCTCATAATCGCTGCCTGCTTTTGACATGTTTTGCATGGCTTTGGTCATGGATGCGCTGCTCAGGTTATTGTTCTGCATCAGTTCCAGCAGGCTGCGCGAACGCTCATAGTCAGACTTCATGGAATCGACTACTTTCAGATAATTCGCCATTTGTGCTTCATCGAATTTGCCCTGCTTGGCCAATCCCAGCAGCAGCCGCGATTTTTCATAGTCAGAGCCCATGCTGGAAGCGGCGTCTATGATGCGGTTGGTCTGGTCCGCGGCCAATTTGTATTTCTGCATCGGAGCCAGAAGATCGCGGGACTTCTCATAGTCGGAATGGATTGACGATACAAGCTTGAGATAAAAATCCATTTGCGATTGGTCAAACGCCTTCTGGTCGAGCAGTGATAGCAGAATCCGCGACTTTTCATAATCGCTGTGGATGCTTCCGGCTGAGTTGAGCGCCATGCTCACATTTTCTTTTGAGATGTTGGGCCGGCGTAGAAGTTCGATCAACACACGCGAGTGCTCATAGTCGCTCTTAAGATTATTGGCCGCGTTAAGGAATGCCGTGCGTGAAGCTTCGTCCGGCAGGTCATATTGCTTGCCCACAGTCATCAAAACGCGGGCCTTCTCATAGTCAGAATTGATCTGCTCGCCTGCCTGCTTGATGACCCGCTGTATTACCGCTGAAGATAGATTGGGTTGCTCCAGAAGCTTGCGGAAGTAAATACCGCGAACGTAGTCCGATTGCAAATTGCTGATTTCATCCAGCACTGCATTGGGGCCGCCTTTGGCC
>JASLFF010000563.1 GCA_030150795.1 Terriglobales bacterium
CTGCGCGTCCGCATGGGCTACCCGCAGGGCAACAATGAACGTGAAATCCTGCGCTCTGAAGCCGGCGCGGCCCGCCTGGATTCCGTAAAGCCCGTCGCGACCGGCGCGGACATCATCGCCATGCAGGATGAAGTTACGCAGGTAAAAGTTGACGATTCATTGGTGGATTATGCGCTTGAAATCGTCAAGAAGACACGCGAAATTGAAACGCTTTCACTCGGCGTGTCGCCGCGCGGATCTCTCATGCTCTACCGCGCCGCGCAAGCCATGGCTTACCTTGAAGGCCGCCGCTTTGCCACCCCTGCCGACTTCAAGCAACTGGTGGTGCCGGTGTTCTCGCATCGCGTGGTAGTGAACGCCCGCTACTCTTCCACGCTCAAAAAGTCCGACCAGGGCGACAACATTCTGCGCGACATTATTCAGTCAACACCCGTTCCGGTCTAGACTCTCTCTGCAATCCCGAATGCAGTGAGGGATCCCTATAGCCTTACTATTCTTTTGAGCGCAGCCGCCCTCGCTGCGAGTCCAGTATGTTTACCTCCGGATTCTGGTGGTAATAGGGATTCCTCCCCTTCGACAAGCTCAGGGTCGGAACTTCGGAAAAGCTATAGGGTTCCCTCACTTCGTTCTGGATTGCAGAAGCAGAATCGTTACTTACCTTCTGTTTACATCAGGCGTAGAATAGCGGCGCTTATCCACGGAGTCTCCATGCGCGGTCTTCTCAACACTAGATTTGTGTTCTGTGTTGTCCTTTTGTCTGCCATTTATCTGTCTGCCAGTCAGCAAAGTTCTGCACCACAGGCCGCATCGGCGCCATTGGCCAGGAACACAATTTTCGTCACGGTGACCGATCATGATCACCGGCCCGTCACCGGGCTCAAGCCGGAAGACTTCACTGTATACGTTGACAACGCGCGAGTCTCGGTTGGCGAGGTCGCGCCCGCCGATGGACCAGCCTGCATCGGTATTCTGGTGGACGAGTCAGGTTCCATGCGGCAAAAGCTGGGAGCAATCACTTCGGCTGTGGCGGAGTTTGTCCGCTCGGGGAATCCCGAAAATCAAGTTTTCCTCGTCTTCTTCAATGATGATCCCTACCTTGACCAGGATTTCACCAGCGATCCGGCGAAAATCGAGAAGGCGCTGAAGCGCGCCAATGCCCGGGGTGGAACGGCTTTTTACGACTCTTTGATCGCAACAGCCGACCATCTGGCGGAAAACAAGGCATGCAACAAGCGTGTGGTGCTGGCCCTGACCGATGGCTACGACAATGAAAGCAGGAAAACACGGGAGTTCACGTTTCACTCATTGCAGGAAAGCGGCACTCCACTGATTTATTCGATTGGTGTGGTGGATGGAAATAACGCCATTTCTGCACCGGGCCGGCAGACGCTTGAGTTTTTTGCCAAGATGAGTGGAGGCGCCGCGTTCTTTGCCGATAGTTCCGGGGATATCCGGAAGGCGGCCCGCAAAGTGCTGGAAGAACTCGGCAGCCAGTACCGCATTTCCTATGAAGCGCCTGCCACGTTCAGCGGCAACGTCAAAGCAATGGTCCGCGCTACGGACCGCAAAGATCTGGCGGTGCGCGTAAACAATGCAACGCCAGTTACCCACATGGCAACATCGGCTAGTGCGCGTGCAGCGGCCGGGAACTCGCCTTCATCGCAAGCTGCGGAGCCACCGCTTGGCCCAGATTGTATCTCCGGCACCGTGTTGGATGAAGATCAGAAGCCGGTGGCAAGAATCCATGTTGAAGCAATACCTGCTTTCGGGCCGAACCCGTATGCCGGGAAGCCCAGTCCGTTTTCTGTAACCGATATGGACGGCCATTTCAGGCTGGCTGGATTGGCAAAAGGAAACTACCGGCTGTTTGCGCGTCCTGAAAATTCGGTGCGAGGGCAAGGGGTGACCTACCGCAATGAGGATCGGACGCCCATAGCTTCCGCTGAGAGCTGCTCCAATGTCACCGTAAAATTTTCCACCCGCTTTGCAACCCTCAAGTTCCATGTGGTCGATTCTGTGACACGCGAGCCTATCCCAGACTATGCGATCACGGTGCTCAATCGCTTAGGAGAGCCGTATTCGTTTTCCCGGTTCGACCACGAAGAAGGCATCCAGGTCCCGCCAGGAATAGAAGTGACGATCGAGGCATGGGTGCCTCGCCAGCACATCAGAAGCGCTCCTCTGACGCTCACCACTCCGGATGCCGAGGCATCCCGTGAGATCACCCTTGAACTCGACCAGCGTGCTGCCGCGCCGGCAAATAATCCCTGACCTTCGATCTGCACCCTCCGGCGGTTACAATGGCGGGCAATGGCGCTCCTTAGATTTCTAATGCTGCTGGCGCTGATCGTCTGGATCGGCGGGATTATTTTCTTTGCATTCGTACTGGCTCCGACCCTGTTCGGCGTCCTGCCAACAACCAAATTGGCGGGCGACGTTGTGAGCGCGACGCTGACCAAGCTCCACTGGATGGGATTGGTCTCCGGCGTGGTCTTTCTGATCAGCTCGCTTCTCTATAACTGGCAAAAATACGTTCAACTCAGGCCGTTCGCCTTGAGCCATGTTTTTATTGTGCTGATGCTTGCTTTCACCGTGGTCTCGCAATTCGGAATCACGCCGAGAATGCGTGAACTGCGATCTAGCCCCGCGATGATGGCGTCATCTTATGGCCGCGCCGAATTTGATGGCCTGCATGCATGGTCCACACGCCTTGAAGGCGGTGTTCTGTTCCTTGGCTTGGGCGTAGTTTTGTTGACAGCGCGGCGGTTCGAAAAATGAAGGTGCCGGCTTCAGCCCGATTCTGCTTTCGCCCACATGCTCGTCCTTCCTCGGGTCTCCTCTAAAATGCATAGAGCGCTGGGTCTGTGGCCTGGCGTGTAAGTATTCCGATTGGATAGGTTATGGACTTCGAGGCTCCAGCGACGACACATATCCGACAGTTTTAGTACAAAATATCGCCATAAAACTATCATGTTTACCGGACAGATAACAACCAACTGCTAAGATTATGCCGAAGCATTGATGCACTCTTGGCTTCCCTGCGTATTGGAATAACGGAGGTAAAATAACCTTGGCTAGGCTGAATCCGATCTTGATCTTTCCTAAAAGTATATTATATACAACCAACTGATGTACCTCGCACAAGGGTTCAACTAACAATTACAGGTATTCCCAATCTGGAACTCTTTATTTAATTTAACATCTTTATCTATTGATATGATTAGTCATCTTTTCTACAATTCTCTAGTGATAAGCTATCAATGCAACCGAAAGGGCAAAACAAAACAATGAAAACACCTTACTATCGTGCAACCACCAGACTGGGGTTCTTGTTTATCTTAGTAGTCGGAGTCGTTACTTTGCTGAAACCTACCCAGGCTCAAGCTTTGACATGCTTCTCAGACTGCGAAGCCGCATACATGCAATGCTTACAGTCATGTAACGCGCTACAGCAC
>JASLFF010000840.1 GCA_030150795.1 Terriglobales bacterium
GTGTTTCTGGGGACTGCGGCTCTGCTTGCAGCCTTCTGGGGGACGGCGCTGGTGCAGTGGTATGTGAATATCTCCGGGCTGGGAAAGCTCCACTGAGAGGTTCACCCTTACCGCTGATGACACGGATTCACACTGATCTACACGGATCAGAACAGCGAATCGAGTAGCTGTAACCTCGTTACCCGGGGAGCCGCCCTACACAGGAGCCGAGTCCATTATGGGTGTGACGCTGTGGGCACGTTGGAGCGAAGCGACATTAAATAAGGGCGATTGGCGGCGAGGCCGACTTGCGCGCCGAGCCGGCTGCTTCAGGCGCGGACTGGCTTTTGTCAGGGCCAAGCTCGTTGGGCGGTTTTTGGAGCGAAAGCGACACAAACTAAAGTCCCTTCCGGCGTTTACCCTATCGTTTCTGCCTATGGAAAGCAGGAGAATCGTTTGAGCTGGAGCTGTAGAATAATAGGGAAGAACGATTCAAGGGTTTCTTTTATGAAAAAGCTTTTTCTGGTTTTAGCAGTGTGTCTGTTTGGCGTCGCGGCATATGCGCAGCAATCTTCGTCTGAGCAATCTTTGGGCGATGTGGCGCGCGCGAATCGCGCGAAGAAGCATTCGAGTTCGAGCACGGTAAAGCTGGATGACGACAGCATGCCGCACAGCTCCGCGCCTTCCGCAGGCAGCGAGGCCGAAGCGGCCAGAAAGGCTGACGATAAGAGCACCGACGCTAAAGATGCGGACCAGAAGGACGCGAAGAAAGACGCTGCCGACGCGCAGAAGCAGAAGACCGACGAACTGGCGAAGCAAATTGATGAAGAGAAAAAGGAAGTTGCCACGCTGCAGCGCGAACTGGATATAGCTGAGCGCGAGGCGCGTCTACGGGCAGCGGCCTTTTATGGCGACGCAGGCACCATGTTGCGCGACCAGGCGAAATTCGCCGATGAGACTCGCAAGCAGCAGGACGAGATTAACGGCAAGAAGCAGGCGCTGGATGCCGCGCAGCAAAAGCTGGACGCATTGCAGGAGCAGGCGCGCAAGGCTGGGATGAAGAGCGAATAACGCGACGATGCTGAATCGCGCGGACGACTAACAATCCAGATACTCTCCGGATACATGCACCTTCGTACATCCATTCCTGCGGCGGCTCCGTCTAGAATGAAGTGACTCTGATTAGCTCAGACAAACAATGACAGTCTTTAAAAAAATTGGCATTAAAAAAATTGGTCTAACCACCTTTCTGGCCCTGGCGGCACTGTGCCTGGGCTGCGATTCCGAGCCAGCTAAAACCCCCGCCGCCAACACGGAACAGACGGCCACAACGCAATCAGAAACAGGGCGCTTTGCGCTACAAAGAATGCTGGCGCCGGCGCGAGGATGGTCAGGGGATGCATTGCCAGTACGTTTGGAATCGACCAACCTGAAGGGCAGCGACGGCCATGACGGCAAGGCGAATTTCTGGCGCGCACAGTTTGCTTCAGCGGGGCGGCAGAAGTCGGAGCCGTTTACGTGGTCCGGCGTGGCGACGGAAGACACGCCCAAGGGCGTGAATCACGGCGTGGAAGACTCTTACAATCCCGCGAACAGATTGGCGCGCCCGTTTGACCTGAATTTCCTGAAGGTGGATACGGACAAAGCATTTGAAGTAGCGCAGGAACACGGCGGCAAAAAGGTGCTGGAGAAAGATCCCAAGACGAATGTGGGATACCTGCTGGATTTCGATGGACAGTCAAACCAGCTGCGCTGGCACGTGATCTACGGTGGCAGCGAATCCACCGGTAAACTCACGGTGCTGGTGGACGCGAGTTCCGGAGCGTTTCTACGGAAGGAATAAGTTACTTTCCCAGCACCCAGTCAATCTGCGAGACCGCTTTTTTGGCGTCTTTCGCGAACTTTCCTTTGGGCTGGGCCTCAAGATATTTTTTGTAATAGAGCCGAGCCGGGTCAAGCCGCTGCATGCCTTGCAGCGATTGAGCAAGCCGGAACCAGATCAGCGGATTGTCCGGGGTAAGGCGCAGGGCTTCTTCAAAGCGCTGGCGAGCGCTATCAAAACTATTGCCGGCCAGATAGGTTTCACCCACATCAATATCATGCGCAGCCACCTGCGCCGGATCGGCGTTGGTAGCTGATGGAGTTCGCGCGACTGCCAACGGCTCGACGCGCTTCAATCCCTCCTGCGCGTCTTTTGATTTAGGCCCGTTCGGCAGGATCTCAAGATATTTGCGATAGTTCTGCGCGGCCAGAGAGAGCAGATCGAGCTTTTCCTGGGTGATGGCCAAGCCGAAGATGGCTTCAGCATCATTCTGCTTGTAGGTAAGCGCGTGATTGAAGCGCTCCAGCGCCGCGCGGTAATTCTTGAGCTTGAGGTAATACTGGCCGACTTCAACGTCTTTGGCGGCTTTATGGGGGTCCCAGGGCCTCAGGACAGTTTCGTCTTCGGCAGGGGCAGTGGGCTCTTCTTTGCCCAAGTGACTATCCGTATCAATTTGTGAATCCTTGCTGGAGCTTTCACCGCTTACGCTGCCACCGGTGGGATTGGTGCCGGGCGCGTCGCCAGGGAAGGGAGGGCGCTCATATTTATCGTCACTGGGCTTGGGTGAGGCCTCATTCGCTCCCGGCTTCTGCTGGACGTCACCGGGAAAAGGCGGGCGTTCATACTGGTCGTCACTGGGTTTAGGCGTTGGCTGGCTGGCTGCCGGCTTTGGCGTGGGCGTTGGAGTAG
>JASLFF010000612.1 GCA_030150795.1 Terriglobales bacterium
TAATACGCCACGGCGGCAATGGAAATGACGCTGCCGATCAAGAAACGGTCAAAAGTGACCATGAGCGGGCCAAGGACGTTGCTCACCGTCACCCAACCGCCAAAAAGAAACAACGGCTTGGCGGAAGCAGCGTGAAATCCAAAGCCGCGGCGCAACGCGGGCATTACATGAAAGCAAGCCCATAAGTGCGCTCCACAGGCAACAATCCTTCCCAGCACAAGCGCCCCAATGATGGGAATCAGGCTATGGGTAAAGGGCAGAAGAGCTGCGGGTCCCACATAAGTAAAGATTCCCATGGGAACGCGGATTGCCGTGGCAAGACGGAAATGCTGCACAGCTTCAAGCACTCCGCGAAATCCGGCGGTCACCACCACGATCGGCACCGCAGCCCCAAGCCAGTAAAACGAACCCAAAGCCTCATGAGAAAGCGAAACCGGAACTTTCAAGAGTCGCTCCACCAGATAAGGCGCGAGAAGAAAAGTTAACAGAGACCCAACCAGCCCCAGGCCCGTCATGAGGAAAAGCGAGGTCCAGACCAACGACGGAATTTCAGCATGGCGTCCCTGCCCTATTCTTTCCGCCACCAATTTCGTCAGCGCACGAGAGAGTCCCAGATGAAAGAGGCCGAAATATCCAATCACCACCCACGCCAGGCTGATGATTCCAAGGCGCTCCGTACCCAGGCCACGTTTGAGAATGGGCAGACACACGACTGCCACCACCACCGGAAAGCAATTGCCAAAGAGGTTCCACAGAGTGTTGCCGACGAGCGAGCGCCCGCTCGGCACCGCGACGTCAAACGATGTTGTCTCCGGGTCCAGATTTTCGGGTGCGAGAGATACTTCCTGCGAGGTAGTCTTCATTCTCTGCCCGGGCCTTGCGATAAAACAGCAGTTTGCCTCTTTCCAGAGGTTTCCATCTTTGCAATCTCCAATTCTGCCCGAACCATTTCGGTCACCAGTTCATCGAAAGTGGTACGAGGAGTCCAGCCGAGTTTTTCTCTGGCTTTCGCGGCATTGCCTAACAGGTTTTCAACTTCCGCCGGTCGAAAATAGCGGGGATCAATAGCTACGATACGCTCGCCCGTAGCGGCGTCAAAGGCTGCTTCATCCTGGCCCGTTCCTTCCCAACGAAGGCCGATCCCGAGCTTTTGCGCCACGACGCAAACAAAATCACGAACGGAATGTTGCTTGCCTGTGGCGATTACATAGTCCTCCGGGCGGTCCTGTTGGAGCATGAGCCACATGGCTTCCACGTAATCGCGCGCATGCCCCCAATCCCGCCGGGCCTCAAGGTTGCCCAGATAAAGGCAGTCTTGCTGCCGTAGCTGAATACGGGTCAGAGCACGAACAATCTTGCGCGTAACAAATGTTTCGCCTCGCAACGGCGACTCATGATTAAAAAGGATGCCGCTGCAGGCATAAATGCCGTACGTTTCGCGGTAGGTCGCAGTGATCCAGTGAGCATAGAGCTTGGCAACACCATAGGGCGAGCGCGGATAAAACGGCGTGGTCTCACTTTGAGGGACTTCCTGGGCTTTTCCAAACATCTCTGAAGTGGAAGCCTGATAGAACCGCGTCTTGCCCTGAAGACCCAGACTGCGGATACCTTCCAGCATGCGCAATGGCCCAAGGGCATCGGACTCTACCGTATATTCAGGCTGCTCAAACGACACCGCTACGTGGCTCTGGGCCGCAAGGTTGTAAATCTCATTGGGCTCGACGAGTTGTACGGTGCGTTTCAAGCTGCTGTAATCGGTCATATCACCGTAATGAAGAAAAAAACGGCAGCCTGCAGCGTGGGGATCCTGAACCAGGTGATCGATCCTGCCGGTGTTGAATGAAGACGAGCGACGCCTGATTCCGTGGACCTCATAGCCCTTCTGCAGAAGAAGCTCCGCGAGATAGGAGCCGTCCTGGCCGGTCACGCCAGTAATCAATGCTCGTCTAAGCGCCACGCTGTTTCTCCATCGTCATTCCTGAGCGAAAACACCAGTCCACAGGCACAAAGCAGTTTTCTTCCCGCGTAATGGGGTTTGAGCATTTCTATTGTAAGGGAGTGGCAGCGTTTTGAATGCGCCGCTGGGCGCGCATTCGCTTCCAGAAATCTGATGATTGGGGCGGAAGATCAGTGACCAGAGCCTCGAAAGACGACAGGAACGGTCTTGCAAAGAATTTTTAAATCCAGAAGCACGTTCCAGTTTTCAATGTACTCCAGATCAAGCATGACATTCTTTTCAAAAGAGGGATCGTGGCGGGCCGTTACCTGCCAGAGACCAGTGAGTCCAGGAGTAACGTCGAGCCGCCGGAAGTGCTCAAGATCATAGCGCTTGAAATCATCTTCAGGATGCGGGCGCGGCCCCACAACGCTCATATCGCCCTTGAAGACGTTAAACAGCTGTGGGAGTTCGTCAATGCTGTATTTGCGAAGGAAACGTCCGAGCCGGGTGATACGCGGATCGTCAACGATCTTGAACGTGGCCCCATTGCGCTCATTCATGTGCATCAGGCCATTCTTGCGGGCGTCAGCGTCCACACACATGGTACGAAACTTATAACAGCGGAATTTACGCCCTTTGCGGCCAACACGCCAAGCTTTGTACAGGATTGGTCCCGGGGAATCGATCTTGACGGCTATGGCCGTCAACAGAAGCAATGGAGCGGTAACCACCAGCGTAACGATGCTGATGAAAAGGTCCATCAGGCGCTTCACAAAAAGGCCAAGAGCGGGGATCGGCTGGCGATTGAGTTCCAATACCGGAACGGAGCCGATGTAATTCATGCCGGCGCCGATCGCGAGACCTCCGTAAAGATCAGGCACAACTTTTACGCCTATGCGCTGACGGCGTGCCTCAAGCACGATGCGGACCACCAGATCACGGCTGATGGACGGAGTGAAATAAATTTCATCGATAAAATTTTCGGTGAGAATGCGGGGCAGATCGTCGGGCGTTCCCAGGCAAAAAGGCCTGGTGCCGGGCTCCCAATCAACAAATCCGCAGAATGTCTTTCCTAGCTGCGTGTGGCTCTGGAGATAAGAGCGAAATGCCTGTCCAACTTCGCCGCTGCCAACAATAAGGACATGTTGATTGCCAATGCCGCGCTCAATGCGCTTAAGGTTGTAACGCTCCATGACATAACGAACGCACAGGACACCTACCAGACTGAAGAGCGGCGTACTGGCGACGATCAGGCGCGGAACAGCCTGCTCCCCGGCGATAAACACAATCATGATGGAGATCATGGAGGAAACCATGAAACCCTTCAGGATTCTTACGCGGGCGCCCCTGGCAGAACGGATGGCAGCATCTGAGTAAAGATTTTGGGCAGCATTGCAGATCACGGTGAGGCAGGCATAGGTCAACAGGAACACGAACAGGCGCAGGGGCGGAGTCGTAATATCCACCGGTGAAACCCCTACGAGGTCGCTTAGAAAGTCGCGTCCTGAATAGGCCGCGTAGCCTGAAACAATCACGATCAGGGCCTCTAACATTGCGACGGCTGCACCGAGCCCAGTCCCTTTTTCATGGGCCAGCGCACGATGAATCTGGGTCCCTGCGAAATGCGACACTTCCAAGAGATTGCCTTGTTCCTTCACTACCTCTTGTGTAGACACCCTAGCCTCCTGACTGTGTCTGTGCTTATGCCTGCGAAATCTCGTCCGGCCGTCCTGCACGATGGCGCGGAATGCTGCTCACTGAAGTTGAATTTCTACGGCCAACGCGAAGCACCTGGGAAATCAATATGCGTCTTGGATCATCCTGGTCCCAGCGGTCCCACCAGTTTTTGATGAAGTAGCCCAGGCAAGCCAGCAACGCGCTCAGCAACGTTCCCAACGCAATAACAAGCTTCCATGAAGGCTCTCTTCTCTCCGGAGTTGAAGCCGGATCCAGCACTTTGACTGACGGTATTTCTTTGGCTTCCTGGATTCTTGCCATTTCATATTGCTGTGTAAGCAATTCGACTACCGTTTCGCGAATTTTGGTTTGGCGGTAGAGATCGGCCCACTTCACTCCCAGTATCGGCAGGCTCTTAACCGACGGGTAGGGACTCGTGGCATCCTGAATGTTGGGCGCGCGGCCTGAGTTGATCTTAGCCAATTCGCGCTGCAGCTCGTTCACATGGGCCTGAACGCTTTTCACGCGAATGTTTTCTTCCGTGTAAGTCTCCTTGAGACCTTCCAATTGCGCCTTGGAAGCAATCAGCTCGCCCTGGAGCCTAGCTGCAGCTTCCACTTCGACCTTTGTCTGCTCAGGCACATCCAATGCCATATTTGCGCTGGCAAACTGGCTGAATTGCTTCTCTGCATCCTGCAAATTATTGTTTTCATCAGCCAACCGCTGCTCAATAAAAATACGTTCACGGCGCGCAGCGGACGTGGAAACTTTTGCCAACACCGAACCGAGTTCCTCTACATAAGCATTCGCAAGGTCCGTGGCCACGGCTTTGTCATGGTCCTGCACGGAGATGGCGATCACGCCGCTCTTTTTGTCCTCAGAAATGATTGTGCGCTTGGCCAGCTTCTTGCGCGTATCTTCCCAATACTTTTGGCTGTACCTTTTCTTGAGATCGAAGCGCTCAATCAGGTGGTCCTGCACGGTGCGGCTTTCCAGCACTCTGGCAAAAATCGCACTCGTGCTTTTCATCCCCATCATGTCGCTCGCCATGCCGATCAGTCCCGGTGACTTTGACAGAGCGGGCAGAAGCGATGCCAAACCGGAACCACTACTATCGGGCGGCATGATCTGGGCCGTGCTTTCATATTTGGGATAACGCCAGGCAACAACCAGAGACAAGACAAAACCAAGAACCACCCAGCGAAAAATCTGGCGGCGCTGTAGCCAGAGGTGGTAGAGCGCATCTGTCCATCTCAGCCAACTGGGGCTGGGTGCAGGCAGTTGGGTGCCATTCGCTTCACTTCTGAGAACTTCTCTTTCGGCCTCGCTTAGCGGCATCCGCCAGCCTCCCTTGTGTACATCCAAGTAAGCCTAGCGCTCCAATTCCCAACAATTTTCAGCGGACCAGATTTTTGAACTTCCAATTTACGTCCAATCCCCTTCCAAACGTCTTAAACGTCTTCCAACATATAAAGTTGCAGAACGAACCCAAACTGTTGCCGTCCTAAGTAGAGAGAAACGTCCCATTTCAATCTGAGCCGGTCAAGGACCGGGCGTTTTCTCCCCTGTCGGACGCGGATGCATTTAACAACAGTGCACTTATGTAACCATTCAGCTTACCTCAAATCCGGAACTGAAGTTTGTCATGAGGCAAACAGGTAACGAATCCAGATTATAAACCCCCTGAGAGATGTTCTCCATTGCCGCAGAAGGTTACTGCACCAGATTTGGGTCAGTGCTTGTGGTGTGTCCTCTGGAAGCAGCCGTCCACAGATATGTGTTAAAAGGCAACAGGCCACTGACAGCATTTATCCGTGATTCGGGCGCGCGAAAAATGGCCTTACGGTTGCAGCAAAATCCTGTAGGCCTTTGGCGTTAAGTGAGCGGCCAGAAATCAATCCTCATTACGAATCTTTGATGATCCTGGCAGGGAGAACGCGGCAGCAGCTCTGATTTGACGACCATACCTTTAAGAATAGATACTGACACGACAAATAATCCCAAGTAACTGGTAGCGGGATTTGTTTTGCTTGGAGAAAAGCAAGAACATGCAAATCTCTGTAATCGGTTCGGGTTACGTGGGTCTGGTTGCAGCTACATGCTTAGCGGAGTTAGGTCATCAGGTAATTTGTGTCGACAGTGATTTAGCTAAAATTGCAGCCCTGAACGCCGGCGAACCCCTAATCCATGAAGACTATTTACAAGAGCTATTAAGCCGGCACCGCGGCACTCGTCTTTCATTTTCCGCTGACCTCCAGGATGCAGCACGAAAATCGGTTGTGATTTTCATCGCCGTGGGGACGCCCTCCGCGGAAAATGGCGCTGTTGACCTTTCCTGCGTGGAAGCCGTGGTGCAATCGCTCGCGGGCGCGATGAATGGATACAAGATCATCGTGGAAAAGAGTACAGTTCCCGTCTACACAAGCGAACGGGTGCAAAATGCCTTGTCTTCCCAAGGGCGCACACAAGCGGATTTTGACGTTGTTTCCAATCCTGAATTTCTGCGCGAAGGAACCGCCGTTACCGACTTTCTTTATCCCGACAGGATTGTGGTGGGAGCCAGCAGTGAACGGGCAGCGGGAACCATGCGCGAAATTTATGCTCCGCTGATTGACGGCTCTTACGCTCAGTTAGCCAGCGCGGTGCCCAAGCCGGAACCGGCACGTCCTGTCCCGATGTACATTGAGACGTCGCCGCGCAGCGCCGAGCTGATCAAGCATGCGTCCAATGCATTTCTGGCATTGAAGATCTCATTCATCAATGCTGTGGCAAGTTTTTGTGAATCAGTGGGCGCAAACATTGAAGAGGTCTCAAAGGGCATTGGCAGTGATAGCCGTATCGGGCCGGAGTTTCTGCGCGCCGGCATCGGCTATGGCGGCTCATGCTTCCCCAAGGACGTGGCAGCGTTTCGCGCGGTGACGCACGAATTCGGATTTGAATTTCCATTGCTGGATGAGATCAAGAGAATCAATGACGAGCAGCGCGTCCGGTTTATCGGC
>JASLFF010000634.1 GCA_030150795.1 Terriglobales bacterium
TGCTGTTTCAGCGCCGGCGATGTGCGAATCTTGTGTGCCGGTCGACCGAGGCGTTTTTTCGTTCTTGCCGATCGCTCTCGCCTCGGAGATAATCCCGGGCGACATCTACGAAAGGAAGGTACCACCATGATCACACTTCTAGTTCTTGCAGCAGCAGAGTGGATCGGCGGAGCTGGTCTGGGCGTTGCGGGATAGCTTGATGCCGGGGAAGGCCCCGGCATTTTTATTCAGCAACAGCGCGGCTTCTTCAGCATGGCTGCATCGCGTTCGTGCGTAAAGGCACGATAGCTCGCAACCGATCGGGACGCGTGTGTCCGCAGCAGAAAGCGGTCGTAGGCGGATTCGTCGAAGATTTCACGGAGCACCGCCCTGATCGTTTGCATTACTTTGTTGATGATCACAGGGGCTGAACGGGATCGGGTTATCGGGTGATCGCACGTGATTGGTTGATCGAAGAAATCACTACTCGTGCAGCTTTCTTCGTCTCTCGGTGCCTCCGTGGTAGGTTTGTCAAGCTTTTCTCCGCGCCTCTGCGTCTCCGCGGTGAGATCTGGTGCTTCGTAAGAACTCCCTGACACAACATGTTCGGGAACAAGCATCGTCGGGGTCCTTCGACTCGCCGTCGCATCCGCTCCGACTCGCTCAGGATGACAGTTGCATGCAGCTTTTCCGATCACCCGATCACGCGCGATCACCAGATCACCCGATCTGCTCATAACGCCTCCTCGGCATAGGCCGTCGCCACGAAAGGCGCTTCCTGCGTAGCCGGTTTCCTGCGCCCGGAGATCACGCTGATCCACCGGATCGCAGACTCAATCACAATCACGCTGACCAGGATGACCAAAAGCCCGCAGACTGCGGCATCAAGCTGGTCATTGAAGATTCTGCGTTGCAGCCCTTCCATTGCAGGCCCGGCAGCCAGCTGGCGGGCGTGTGCCAGAGTGCCGATCAGCGGGTTGGGATCAAACACTTTGTGCCATGCTGCTGCAAACGTCACGGCCACCAGCCAGCAAAGCGGCACGAGCGTCACCCAGATGTAGCGGGAGCGTCCCATCTTCACAATGATCGTCGTCGCCACACAGAGCGCCACCGCCGCCAACAACTGGTTGCAGATGCCAAATAGCGGCCAGAGCGAGTTGATCCCGCCCAGCGGATCGCGAATGCCCTGCCACAGAAAATATCCCCACGCCGCCACGGTTACTGCGCTGGTGGCCACAATGCTGGGATACCAGCTGGTCCGACCAAGCGGCTTCCAAATGTGGCCTAGCGCGTCCTGCAGCATAAAGCGAGCGACACGCGTACCTGCATCGAGCACGGTGAGAATAAACAGCGCTTCAAACATAATGGCAAAGTGATACCAGATGGCCATCACGGCAGTTCCGCCCAGGCTGTCAGAAAATATCTTGGCCATGCCCAGCGCAAACGCCGGAGCGCCGCCGGTGCGGAAGAAAAGCGTTTTCTCGCCTACATTGTGCGCCAGAAGGGCCATCTGATCGGCAGTGATGGGAAATCCCCAGTTGCTGATTGTGGCCACCGCTGCCGCTGGATTTCCGCCCACCATTCCTGCGCCACTATTCACCGCCAGATACGTTCCCGGCTGGAGCGTGCATGCGGCAATCATTGCCATGATTCCAACAAAAGATTCACATATCATTGCGCCATAGCCAACCATGCGCGTCTGCGTTTCGCGGGCAATCATCTTGGGCGTGGTACCGCTGGAAATGAGCGAATGAAATCCGCTGATCGCTCCGCATGCGATGGTGATGAACGCGAATGGAAAAAGGTTTCCGGCAAACACCGGCCCGCTGCCGTCAATAAAGCGCGTGAGCGCGGGCATCTGTAGCGTGGGGCGCACCAGGACAATTCCCAGAGCAAGGATGGCCACGGTGCCAAGCTTTACAAACGTGCTCAGGTAGTCGCGCGGCGCCAGCAGCAGCCACACCGGCAAGGCCGACGCGGCAAATCCATAAACGATGATCAGAATCGCCAATGTGGTCCCGGCAAACGTGAATGCCCCAGCATGCGTTGATTGCGAAATCCACTGTCCTCCAAAGATGGCCGCAACCACCAGCAAAAAGCCGAGCACTGAGGCTTCCAGCACGCGTCCAGGCCGCAGATAGCGCAGATAGACTCCCATGAGCAGCGCGATAGGAATTGTCATGCCAATGGTGAAAGCGCCCCAGGGGCTGTCTTTAAGCGCGTTCACGATAATCAGCGCAACCACGGCCAGCAAGATAACCAGAATGCTGAGCACAGAAATAAACGCCACAGTACCTGCGGTCTTGCCGATTTCTTCACGCGCCATCTGGCCCAGTGATTTTCCGTCACGCCTGACGGAGAAAAGCAGAATCACAAAATCCTGCACGCATCCGGCAAAGACCGCGCCTACCAGAATCCAGAGCGTCCCCGGCAGATATCCGAACTGCGCGGCCAGCACCGGCCCCACCAGCGGGCCTGGCCCGGCGATAGCTGCAAAATGATGTCCGAAAACCACCCACTTATTGGTGCGGACAAAATCGCGTCCATTTTCCAGGCGCTCAGCCGGCGTGGCGCGCATGGCGTCCAACGCCAGCACCTTGGCGGCGACGAACTTTGAATAAAACCTATAGCCCAGCGCATAACTGCACAACGCCGCCGCCACCAGCCACATGGCGTTGATAGGCTCTTGCCGGTGAAATGCAATCGTCGCCAACGCAAGAGCACCCAGCGCCGCTACCGCCAGCCACATCAAGACCTTGCCGATCTTCATAAGGTTTCTCCGCCGGTTATTCTGCCTAAGGCGGCATGATTGCGCAATGTTAACCGAGAAGTGTGAGTGCTATCCTGAAACAAAGTATCCCAAAAAGGTAGCCCGGAAGCCGGAGCTGGAAAGTGGAATTTCTGCTAAACCTAATGCGAATCGGCCACGCGATTCTGGGCATCACTCCTGCCAAACCAGAGCACGAACGCGCTTTCCTGCTCGCGTGGATTCTGTCGCTTTTGTTGATTACCGCTGTAGGAATCGGGTTGCTGCTCCTGCTGATGCCCCACATCATGCGCTAAAGCCCGCAGCCGGCAACTCTTACAGCATCAACAGACCGATGATTCCAGAACACCTTTTCCCCGAAATCCTCATCTAACCCACGCGACAAGGGAGAAACTCCGATGAATATCATGGTTGCCGCACTCGGTCTTGGATTAATCCTGGGAAACGGCTTGATTCAGGGCAATGGAGTCTTACGGCTACAGCAGGGGGCCAGCCAGGCAACTCAGGCTTCTCCCCAGTTGCCCACAGTGCAGCAGGTTCCGGTGAATCCCATCGGTGTGCCAACAAACGGAGTGCAGATCACCCACGGCCCTGTGGTTGAAAACGTCACGGACACCACCGCAGAAATCGCGTGGTCCACCAACGTAAATTCTGGAACAGCCCTG
>JASLFF010000638.1 GCA_030150795.1 Terriglobales bacterium
ACCGACTGCAAAAGTCGGTGGGCCTAAGTGAATTTGCCAACGTGTACCCGGAAACGCTCTCTGGCGGGATGCAGCAGCGCGTCGCTATCGCTCGCACTCTCGCGTTGCGCCCCTCCGTGATCCTTATGGACGAGCCCTTTGGTGCGCTCGATGCCCAGACCCGTAGTGACATGCAGCAGCTTTTGCTGCAAATCTGGGATGAAACCGCGTGTACAATTCTGTTTGTTACGCATGACGTGGAAGAGGCGGTTTATCTGGCTGACAGGATCTTCATCATGAGCTCGCATCCGGGAACGATCGTGGAAGACGTGGAAGTGCCGTTTGACCGTCCGCGCGACCTGGGCCTGAAAGAGAAAAGCGAATTCCATGAGCTTCAGCATTATGTCCTTGGTCGCCTCAAGAGCGCTCCCGGAATTGGCGGCCACGTGAGGGTGAGCATCTGATGGGCTTCGGCGGCAGCTTTTCAGGTTCCAGCTTGCCGGAGGCTCCCGGCCCGGCCCCGCAGGACAAAGATATTAACTTTGTCAAAGAAGCCTTCAATATCCAATACAACTGGATTGCCCTGGGGGGTGCCGCAGCTTTTGCGCTCGTTACCGGAACCGCTATTCCCATCGCTCTTGCCGGCGGACTGGAGCTGATGTACCTCGCCGTGGTCTCGCAGCATCCCCGTTTCCAGCGGCTGGTGCGCTCCTGGAAATTTGCCGAACAGCAAAAGCTCAACGAACAAAAACTGGGTGATATGCTGCGCAACCTGCCGCCGGACATGCAGGGCCGCTATATCAAGCTGGCAGAAGTCTGCCGCTCCATCCGAGGCAATTTTGCCCAGCTTTCCTCCACTTCGCAAATTTTCGTTCAGCAGATGGACCAGCGGCTGGAAGGCTTGCTCCACGGATATGCCCGCCTTCTCTCTGCCGCCTTTCAGCAGCGCCAGTATGTTAAGACCACCGATCCTGACCAGATCCAAAAAGAAATTGCCGCGCTGCAACAGCACATGAATAGCGATCCTCCGCGCGTGCAGGACATCAACAAAAAGCGCGTTGAAATCCTGAGCAAGCGCCTGGAGAAATACCAAAAAATCACTGAAAACCGCCAGGTCGTGGATGCCCAGTGCTCGGCGGTGGAAGACGTGCTTCAACTCGTTCGTGACCAGTCTGTGACCATGCGCGATCCCCAGCAGGTGAGCGATCAACTGGCCAACCTGGTGCACGACGTGGAACAGACCGAGCAAACCGTGCAGCAGGTGGAATCAATTTTCAGCGGCCTTACGCCGGAGATGGAAGGCATTATGCAAGACGTGGATACCTCCAGTTCCAGCAGCTCCGCACAGAGAACAAGAATAGGAAGTTAAGTATCTAATCTTCGTGCGGTCAGATATCACAAGTTCTTTCTAATTTCGATAATGTCATCCTGAGGGCCGTCAGCGAACGCGCGCTGTCATCAGCGCGTGAGCAGGCCCGAAGGACCTTGTGCTTCAGGGCAAAAGAGGCAACACAAGATCCCTCACTCCTATTCGGCCGCTGATGAAAACGCGGCCTCATTGACGGAGTTCGGGATGACGATTTGGTGAAGAACCAAGGTTCTTCGGAAAAGGCAAACCGCATCATGTCCTCACCCACCACCGACAAATACCTCGACGCTCTGCCGCCCTGGGCGCGCGAGCTCTCAGAAAAATACTATTCGCGCTCTTATGCCTTGTTCGTCCTTTACGGCAACGTGCGCGACCTGATTCCTTTTCGCCAGCCCAGTGGGACAGACTTTCTCTCGCTCGATCAGTTTCTCTCCGGAGCTCTCTTTGGCCAGCGCGATATTGTGCTGCATTATGACCGCGGCGGCCTGAACTTCGGCAGCGCCGATTCTCAATCCGACTTCCGTCGAGCCCTGGAAGGCTATGACAGCTTCCACGGCACAAATTTTTCCAATGGCGGCTTGCCCCGCAATCCTGACGCAGTCCTCAATATTCTCGATAACTACCTGCGCCTGCGCATTGCCGATGGGAAAAAGATCGCGCTCGTCATCGACTTTGCTGAGACCATTGCGCCGGCCGGCGACGTCTCCAGCATGTCTGCCGAGGACCGCAATTCGCTGGTCATCCTGAAGCGATGGGCACGTAACCCCGATTTCCTGAATGCCGATGTCACTATCTGCCTGATCTCTGAAAACCAGATTGAGCTGAACCAGGGCATCGTGCAGAACCCCGGCGTGGCTTCCATCGCCATTCCGCTCCCTGATGAAGCTGAGCGCCTGGATTTCGTGCGCTGGCAGCTTCGTACTCATCCGCTGCCGCAAGGTTCTGAAGTAAGTGACGCCGTACTAGCCAAGCTGGCCGCGGGATTGAAGCGCGTGCAACTGCAGGGACTGGTTGCGCATGCCGTCCAGAATAAGCAGCCCTTGACGCTCAAATTTCTCAATGACCGCAAGAAAGAGCTGATCGAATCTGAATCCGGCGGCCTGCTTGAATTCATCCAGAGCCGGTTTGATCTTTCTTACGTCGCCGGCAATGACATGGCCAAGCAAAAGCTCAAAGACGCGGCCAGCGCCATCCAGTCCGGCAACACTGATGTGTTGCCTATGGGCTACGTGATCTGCGGTCCCGTTGGCACCGGCAAAACCTTCATCACTACCTGCTTTGCCGGCGAGGTTGGCATTCCGGCCGTTACGCTCAAGAATTTCCGCAGCATGTGGCAAGGCGTGACTGAGGGCAATCTTGAGCGCGTGCTGAATCTGCTGAAAGCCATGAGCCCCATATGCGTCATCGTGGATGAAGCCGACGCCCAGCTGGGCGACCGCTCCAGTTCCGGCGACAGCGGCGTAAGTAATCGCGTTTTCGCCCAGATCGCGCAGTTCATGGGAAACACCGACTATCGCGGCAAGGTGATCTGGTTCCTGCTCACGTGCCGCCCTGATCTTCTTCCTGTGGACCTCAAGCGCCAGGGCCGCGCCGAGGAGCATATCGCGCTGTTCTATCCCGATACGCCGGAAGAACGTAAAGCTCTGCTGCGCGCCATGCAGAAAAAAGCCGGCATGGCGACCTTTACCCCGGAGATGGAAAAGCTTTTCCTGGATAATTCGGGCTCACTCTCCGGCGCCGACATCGAGGCCGTGCTGGTGCGGAGCCGTATGCGCGCCGCGCTGGCCAAGCGCACTGCCGTTACTGATGCCGACATCAAAGGCGCGCTGGAAGACTTTATTCCGCCTTCTTATCCCAGTGAAATCGATCTGCAAAATATTGTGGCCGTACTGGAGTGCACCAGCACGGCCACAATATTTTGCAGATCGATTTCACTGGGATAAGAAGGCGGAATAAAGTCTTCCAGCGCGCCTTTGATGTCGGCATCAGTAACGGCAGTGCGCTTGGCCAGC
>JASLFF010000648.1 GCA_030150795.1 Terriglobales bacterium
TGGGAAATCGTCTCTCTCGATGTAAAGATGTCCGGCCACGCAGTGGTTTTCAAGACCATCAATGTGAAGCAACTCCAGCGCATTACCGGATTTCATCGAATCAGTGACAGCATGACCATCTCTGAAGCCTACCAATTGCTGGAAAAGGGCGATGCCACTGTCTCCGCAGAAAATGAAGGCAGTACGGCAAATTCTCTCGGGAAAAAATAGTTCACGTTGTGGTGGTCTGGGATGCCATCAACCAGTCCTTACGGATCTTTCTCGTCAACCGCAGCCATGTTAGCCCCTAGCGCTCCGTCTGCGACATTGAAGAGATTGCAGGGCTTCGAATCGCTTAGTTCTATTGGACTAGGGCGATAGCTCAGGCCCGATGGCTTAGACCTCGGACCCAAAATCCTCTCGCCAGATTCTGCAGCTCTCGTTTCTTTCTATCTTGCTGTCAAATGAGGCAAACCTGCGTGTGAACGCATGCTCTAAGTCCTTAGCGCTGCTTCTACTTTTCTCAGGCTAAAAAACAAAAAAGGCCAATAAAACCAGGAGGAACGTACATGAGAAAGACATCTTTGATTACAGCAATTCTGTTGTTATCGGCGGTTTGGGCTGTTGCACAAACTTCGCCCAGCAGTTCGCCGCAATCAACAGCGCCGGACGCAAGCTCACAGCAGTCCACATCTCCATCATCCACCTCTCCCAGCCAGCAGCCTGCGGCTCCCGATAGCAGCTCAACGACGACCCAGACGACCACAACCCAAACCACGCAGACTTCAAGCGACAGCTCCAATTCTATTGAAGGCTGCTTGAGTGGTTCAGCGGGCAACTGGACGTTGACGGACCAATCCGGCAAGACATATCAACTTTCGGGAGACACGTCAAAACTGAGCGACCATGTTGGACACCAGGTTCGCCTGATGGGAACTGACAACAGCAGCTCAGCATCAAACTCAAGCAGCGGCAGCATGGGCGGCTCATCCACCGCAACGGGAACTGGCTCCTCCTCCGGATCTCAACCAACGTTCACGGTACAGAAAGTAAAAATGATTTCGAGCAGCTGCCCGACAAGCAGCAAATAAGTTAGGCAATACGATCTAGCGGCCCCTGCGCCAAGGCGCGGGGGTTTCTTTTGCTGAGAAAGAAGTTAGGGATTCACGTGCAGACGACCATCGCGGAGGACGGTGCATTTTCTGTTGCGCCAGACGATCTTGTCACCCACAAAGCCACTGATCCAGACAAAGAAACCGATTACATCCTGGACGGGAAGCAGCCACCATTCTTTTTGCGTTATTGGATCGCGAACGATGTTGCCGGCAGTAGCAAACGCTGCGCCCGCACGCAAGATGAGCGTCAGGAACAACACAGGCCATGCTGTGGGATATGTGGCGCAGAGAAGAAGCGCCAGAGGCAAGGGATAGGTGAAGATCTGCCCCCAATACCCTAGCGGACGCGAGCGGCGCGTGCTGCGCGCCCAGCGCATACGGTGCCCCAGGTTGTGCATCATGCTCTGGCTGCCAATGCGGTGTTCAATCACGTACGAAGAAAATAAAACACCGTGGCCAAGTTCAGCGGCGCGCTGCCCAATCACAAAATCTTCCGCCAGAAACTCCTGTAAATAACCGAACCCGCCCATGTCTTCAAGTACACTGCGGCGGACGGCAACCGTACAACCAAGTGCAAAACGCATGCCCTCAAGCATGCGCGCCACCATGACACCACCTAGAAGTTCCGTGTTCATTCCAATGGCTTCCAGTCGCGACCATAAGCTCCTGCCAGGTACGGCCCGGTAAGGGCAGCTGATCAATCCAACGTGATCGTCTTGAAGCTCCTGGGCCAGATGAGAGAGTAAGCTGGGCGTTACGCGCACATCGCTATCACTCATCACCAGCACATCGTAGTGCGCTTCACGCACCATGCGGTTCAGGCTGAAGGCCTTGGCGTTGGGAATGGGAGACTCTCCGGTGATGATGATCCGCGCGCGGATTCGCCCACTCAGCTCGGCGATAATTTTTTTTTTTTTTGCCACGGCTGAGTCATCAGAACGATGGACTCCGAACAAAACTTCGTATTCCGGATAATCCTGCACCATGAAGCTGCGAAGATTTTCTTCCAGGCCGTCGTCATGACCGCAGAGCGGCTTAAGAATACTGATGGGGGGATTGGTTCCGGGAGCAGGCAAAGTGGCCGCCAAAAACCGCCGCGTGGCAACAACAATCAGCACACAATAAATGAGCGAACCGGTAAGCAAGACTGCCAGAGCCGTAATAAGGATCACCATAACGCGGGTTCGTTCTCCATGTTGGAGCCATCCGCAGTTTCGCTGGAAAGGCCGTTGGTAAAAAGAAATTTGCCGCCACTTTCAGCAATCTGGTGAAAATGCGCGGGGCCGGCCAGGGCGCTCAGACGAGCGAACCCGCTGCTATCGGTTACCAGATAATAGCGAATTGTACCTGACCAGAGCCTCATAAAGGCAGTGTCATCAATAAAAACCGCCGGGGAACCCGGAGCGTAAGAGCCATATTCAAGGTTATTGACCCGTCCATTCAGCAACAAAGCAGTTTTATTCGAATAAAACAGCACTGAAGAGAATGGATAATAAGCGCCATCGACGATCAATTGCCCTGGCGGGGCGTGCAACAGCGCTTCCGCGATGGGGCGGGAAGACAAATACGGATCGAACACAACCAGCGCCATCCGACTCGCATGCA
>JASLFF010000675.1 GCA_030150795.1 Terriglobales bacterium
ATATGTCGTACTTCATGATGACGCAGGGCTTGCGTGACCGCCTGGCAGCTTCGGCGCCGGCCCGCGTGGTCAATACCGCCTCTGACGCACACACTTCAGGCACCGTGGACTTCGATGACCTGCAATCGGAAAAGGCATATCGCTCCAACCTAAAGGACTGGCTGCGCTATGGCGGGGCTGCATTCAAGGTCTATGCCCGTTCCAAGCTGATGAACATCCTCTATACGCGTGAACTGGCGCGAAAGCTGACCGGAACCGGCGTGACCGCCAACTCGCTTCATCCTGGCTTTGTCGCGACTCGCTTCGGCGACCAAACGGGCGGGCTGATTGGGTTCGGTGTTGGCATAGCCAAGCACTTTGCCCTCACGCCGGAACAGGGAGCAGAGACTCTGGTCTATTTGGCCTCTTCACCCGAAGTGGCTACGGTGACTGGAGAATATTTCCACAAGTGCCGACCGGCGACCCCTAGTAAGGAAGCGCAAGATGACGTCAAGGCGCAACGCCTCTGGCTGGAAACTTCCAAAATCGCAGATATGAAAAATTAGATTTTCTGACGGTGCGGCGCTTCAAAGTTTTTATATCTTTTGCCTCTTCTGAGAGAGCGTTTCTCAACACCGCGTTAAATCTCTTCCTACGACGAATCGAGCAGCAGCTCTGGACAACCCGCAGCTCTGGTAATCACATCGGAATGGTTAACAGTAAGTGGGGTCCGTCGATGAATAAAGGGTTGTGCTTCTTCGTCTGCTTTGTTTTTTTGCTTTCACTTTCAGGTTGTGGTGGTGCAGTTTCCGCGGGAGGCCCAACCACACCAACTCCAGCTTCTCCCGCACCAACACCGGTAGCAACGTCGGCTACGCTGCAAAACTCGGTCAATCACATTATCATCCTGGCGCAGGAAAACCGTTCCTTCGATCATTACTTCGGCCACCTGATGCAGTACTGGCAGAAAAACGGCTATCCGCAAGCTACCAACGGAACCACCCTGGACGGCATGTCGGATGCAGCGTCGAACGTGGGCGATCCACCGGCGGGCGGCGGCCCAGCGCCAACCATTACGGCATTCCCCTTGAACACCATGTGCGTGGAGAATCCCAGCCCGTCATGGAATGAGAGCCATGTGGACTTCAACAAAAATGACTCGCTTTCCACGGTATTCATGGGCGATGGGTTCGCCCGAACCGCTGGGTTTGAAGGCCCGATCAATGATGTAATTGGCGCACGTGTAATGGGTTATTACACGGGCGACAACCTGAACTATTACTACTTCGTGGCGTCGAACTTCGCCACGTCAGACCGCTGGTTCTCACCTGCCATGTCCCGCACGCAGATCAACCGCCAGTACATGCTGGCCGCGACATCTCAGGGCCACGCCTACCCGATTGACACCAACCACCCGGGGCCCTTGCTCTCAGCAAAGACAATCGCTCAAGAGTTGGATGAACATGGTATTTCCTGGAAAGATTACGTTCATCCGCTGAATCCAGTAAACGGAGTACCTGCGTGTGTTACCCCAAGCTGCCTGATGGGACAAAGCTACTTTGGCCAGTTCACTTATGGGGCGACCATAGTAGCCGCAGGGAATCAACATCTTTCCACTGTGGACCAGTTTCTGGTCGATGCCAATAACGGCACTCTTCCACAGGTAGTCTTCGTCGAGCCGGCATCAGCTGAGGGACTGGATGAGCATCCGGCGGATGTCGGCTCTGGAGCAGTCGATATCCAAACCGGCGCCAAGTTTGTGGCCAGCCTGATCAATGGGCTCATGAACAGCCCGTCATGGAAAGACTCGATCTTCATTCTTACCTGGGACGAGTTTGGCGGCTTTTACGATCACGTTTCTCCTCAGCCGACTGTGAGTCCTGATGGAATTCCCCCCATAGATCTCAATCCGACTGATATTTGTAAAAACCCTGACGGCAGCATCAACTCCAGCCCGACATGCAATTTCCAATACACCGGATATCGCCTGCCGCTGGTAGTGATTTCACCTTTTGCCAAGAAGAACTTTGTCTCTCATAAGGTAATGGACTATACAGCCATGTTGAGGTTGATTGAAGAGCGTTTCAACCTGGCGGCCCTTACGGCGCGTGACTTTGCTCAACCCAGCATGGCGGATGAGTTCTTTGACTTCAACGCAGTGCCATGGAAAACGCCACCCACGCCACCGGATCAAGTAACGACCGGAGCGTGTTATCTGGATCACTTACCATAAGCAGGGAAGACGATCAGCACCAAAATCTTGAGGACGCGGAATAGACTCCCGCGTCCTCTCTTATTTCAAGTTAGTTCTGCCGCGCTCCGACTTAGGGCAGTTTCAATGTTAACGTAAGTTTCTTATGACTCGTCATCCCGACGGCCGTTAAGCGAGCGCGCGCAAGTCAGGGCCCACATTCGCGCCCGATTTTGGCGTGAATGGGCAAACAAGCGCGCGAGTAGCACGGAGGGACCTTGTGTTTGCTTCTTAAAGTTCATGCTATCTATAAAGCCGCTCTAGTTCGTTCAGGATGGCTGCTGATAAAGGCCAATTACATTTCCGCCGGGATCGCGGAACCTTGCAGTGATCTCCGGAGCATCCGCGCCAATGGGCTGCACGATCTCGCCTCCGTTGGCCTTGACCAATTCAATCGTGGCGGCAACGCTATCCACCATCACGTAAACCAAAAGGCCAGGCTGGGACATCGGCGGTCGTTTGAGCACCCACGATCCGCTCACCTGGCCGGTAGTGTCGTCAAAGGCAGTGCTGCCGTTGCCGCGCGTGCGGACATTCCATCCGAAAACGCGTTTATAGAACTCAGCCGAGCGCGCAATGTCCGTAGCGGGCATTTCGATGTAGCAGATTTTTCCGTTGGCGAGTGTGGGAGGCATTAAATACTCCTTTCACCTGCGATGCCATTCCAAGGTGGGCGTGATGGAGGCCAAAAACGTGGGCTCGGCTCACGCCCTGAATAGATGACGTTCAAGAGACCACATTATTACACCGTTCCGCGGATTAGCAGTACGAGGAACGCAGCATCATAGAAGAGCAGGGAATGAAGAGCAGGGAATTCCACTACACTGACCAGTCAGGCCCATTTGCGCTCTAACCGGCTTGAGGAAGTTCTTTATCCCCTGGCACATTACTGCCACGCCTTGCCCGCGGCCTGCGCACCTCTAGCTGTCCTTCACGAGCTCTTACTTCAAGGCACGGCTGCGGATGCACGGCTGGTCCGTTAATCACTCGGCCATCCTCCAACGCAAAGCGAGATGCGTGGTAAGGACAAACAATACTGTCTCCTTCCAATTTGCCTTCGGAGAGTGGGCCGCTGAAATGGGAGCACGTCTCTGCCATCGCAAAGAGACGCTCCCCGCGACGAACCAGCAGAATAGGTATGCCCTGGTGCATCGCTCGGGTCGGCGTATTCTCCGGCAATTTGGACTCGGGCAAAACCGCCGTGAATTTTTCCGGGAATGTCTGGCCTGCCGTGCGATCTACCCCGACTCTCTGTTCGTACACCAGCTTTCCGCCAAGATGGGACGCAAATGCCATCAAAGCATAGCCCAGAGCGGCAAATCCCCGGCCTTCATTGCGTGCCTTCTTCCTGCGCAAGATGAGTGAGGTGGCGAATAGCGTGGTGGCCCCGATGTTCAGGAGCCCATGAATCAACCCAAGCCGGCGGGCCGGCGGGTCCACGTCAGACCAGTCCGTTACCCCGGTGATTGCTGCGCCAGCCGCACCGGCAAGTCCTATTGCTATCGATGTGTCCGCGGCGGTGGCAAACTCAAAGCGACCGTTGATCATCTCTAAAGCGTCAAAAACCATGACTACGGTCCAGGCGCCGATGGGCACATCCTTCAGCACGACATGGAGTGGCTCGCCCAGCCATGTGCCGTTCAGAAAGTTCCTGGCTTTTTGCGCTGCGGGGTTGCCGTTGGCGTATAGGGCCTTGTCGATCGCCTT
>JASLFF010000002.1 GCA_030150795.1 Terriglobales bacterium
AGGAAAAGACGGCCAGCGCTGCTGCCAAAACCGACGTCGAGCACGCCGTTGAAGAGCGGCGCATCATCAGATAGCTGACATAGAGCAGCCACAGCATCAACGTGGTATTCAGCCGCATGTCCCAAGGCGACCACCAGACACCCCAGGCATAGCGAGCCCAGATAGGCCCGGTAATCAGCACCACAGAGCAAAAGACCACGCCGACTTCAGCTGTTGTGGCGGCCAGCGCATCCGCCTTCGCACTGCGCTTCCACAGATAAAAAATGGACGCGAGAAAGTTAACGAAGAAGAGCGTGAAAGCGACCGTGGCAGCGGGTACGTGGACATAAAAAATCCGCTGCACGTCGCCCATGGTTTCTTCCGTAGGCGCGACCACGAGTCCCTGGTATGTCCCGTACGCCAGGAAGGCGCAACAAAAAGCGGCGAAGGCGAAAAATAGTTTGGTTTTCATTCTGCGTTTAACACCGTATCAAACAGCAGGAAACATGCGGTGGTAAAGATCACGCAGAATCCTGCCAGAAATTGCAACTGTACCGCGGGCGTGCCCTCGCCGCTCAGTACCTGTGTAGTTCCCCCTACCATGCTGATCACCGCCGGAAGCGAGATTGGCAACAGCAGCAGCGGCAGCATGAGTTCGCGGTTACGCGTGCGTATGGACATGGCGGCAAAAAACGTTCCGTTCACCACCAGCGCCCACGTGCCTAAAACTGCGACCAGCAGCAGCTGCCAGAGAGACCCTACCGAGCTTAAATTGTAAAAGACCACGAACAATGGGGCCATCAGGCATTCCAGCAACATCACAAGAATAAAGTTACCTAAGCACTTACCCAGAAATAGGGCTTCAGCAGGAGCAGGAGAAACGCGGTAAGCGTCCAGCACTCCGTTGCGCAGCTCGCGCGCCCAACTCTGGTTGAGCGCCATAGTGGTGGAGAACAGAAACGCAATCCAGATCAAACCACCCATCACGGGACGGGAGTCTTCCTTCTCAAAGGAAAAGCTGAAGACCACCACCACGACCAGGGCAAAAAACATCATGGAGTTAAAAACGTCGCGCGAGCGCCATTCCAGCCGCAGGTCCTTGCTGACGTTGATCCACGTGAGCCGGGCGATGGACATGCCCGCCCGCGGCTTCTCGCTTTGTGCCTCTTGCGTGGCAGCGTTCATGCTTGGACTCCAGGCATGAAGCCGCGATCCACAAGCTGGCCGCGCGAGAGCATCAAGTATTCGTCCGCCAGGTTGGCCAGCAGTCCGATCTGGTGCGTGACCAGCAAAATGGTAGTTCCGCTGGAGCGCATGTCCGCCAGCAGTTTGGCTATCTGCAAAGCGGAATCAGGATCGACGTTGGAAAATGGCTCGTCGAGCAGGAGCAAACGCGGCTCATGGAAAATTGCGCGGGCCAATGAAAGCCGCTGGCGCATTCCTTGGGAATATTGACCGACCCGGCGTTCCAGTTTGGGATCAAGCCCCACGCGCTGCATCGCCTGCGCCAGAAGCTCGTCAGAGTTCACGCCGTAAAGCTGGCCGAAAAAGCGCAGGTTCTCCATTCCGGAAAGCTCGTCATACAGCAGAGGCGCGTGGGCCATATAGCCCATGCGATTAAGCGCCTGCTTGTTGTGAATGCCGTAGATCAAGATGCTGCCTTCCGTCGGCTCATTCAGTCCGGCGATCATGCGCAGCAGCGTGGACTTGCCCGCGCCGTTTTCTCCGCGCAGGACGTAAAACCGCCCCGGCTCCAGCGCGAGCGAAACTTTTCTTACGGCGGCAGTGCGGCCATAAATCTTGGAGACGTTTTCAGTGCGTACAGGAGAGGCGTCGGGAGTCGTCAGCGGCGGACCTCAGTATCCTTTCGACGGCTGCTGTGCGGCCGGCGCGGCCCCCGGCTGTTGCTGCTGCGGAGCGTATTTTGAAGCGCATTTTGCCTGGAGTTCCGTGGCGTGAAATACGCCGTCTCTCCCATATGTGCCCGCGGCCAGGGCCTGCGCATTGTCCTTGAAAGTATCCGGCGGCGGCTCAGAGCCCTTATAGACGACGCGGAGTGTCTCGCCGTTTTCCACCAGCGTAAAATCGGCCTGTGAACCGTTCATTTTGATCGATCCCGGCTCGACATTCCCCGCCACGCGCAGGTTCTTTTTATAAACATCATTGCCCTGCTTATCGCGCATGGTATGCAGTTCTTTTATGGTGACGTAATAGCTCTTGCCCTCTCCTATGCCCAAAACGACTAGGTAAGACAGGGTTAGCAAGATCACCGTGATCGCGACGCCAAACTTGAGGTATTTATTGCGTTCTTGTGACATGACTTCTCAAAGGGTATCCCCGCTTGGAGCGGGGGTCAAGCGTCTTAATGAAGATGCGTGATACAGATCACAAGCGCTTTCTATGGCGCGTATAATGAAGGGTTTCCTTGTCATAAGGTGAATCCATGAGCACAACCCACAGCACACCGCAAACTAGCGCCAAGCCCCGAGAAGAGTGGATCGTCCGCCGCCGTGAACAAGCGGCCCACACCGGTGACGACAATGTTTCCCAGATGCATTTTGCCCGCAAAGGACTGATTACAGAGGAGATGCTGCACGTTGCGGAGCGGGAAAAGGCGAAGCCGGAGCTGATTCGGGACGAAGTTGCCGCCGGAAGGATGATTATCCCAGCCAACATTAATCATCCTGAGCTGGAGCCCATGGCGATTGGGGTGGAATCACTCTGTAAGATCAACGCCAACATCGGCAATTCCGCCATTACCTCGAACGTCGATGAAGAGCTGAAGAAGCTGCATACGGCTGTCCATTTTGGCGCCGACACGGTGATGGACCTTTCCACCGGTGGCGGAATCCATGAGATTCGTGAAGCCATTCTGCGCCACTCGCCTGTACCGATCGGCACCGTGCCGATTTACGAAGCGGTTTCACGCGTGAAGCGCATTGAGGACCTCAACGCCAGCCTGATGCTTGAGGTCATTGAAGAACAG
>JASLFF010000012.1 GCA_030150795.1 Terriglobales bacterium
GAAATAGAATTCGCGTATTTCGTGTTGATTCGCGGCTGACTTTCTTTTATCGGCGTTGATTAACGAAAATCTACGGCAACGTGTTTTGGCTAGGTGATGATTGCCGAGCGCCGACTGCTAATTAAAATCCGCGCTTCCCACCCGCACCACGGTCCTGGTCTTTTTTCCGCGATCAACTTTTCCTTCTTCCGATGTCTGGTGCGCCCACGCGCCAAAAACCTTGTTGCCGAACGCAGAGATCGCAAGGTAGTCGCCCAGAAAATCGCCTTCTGCGGCGAAGGCTTCAGGGTCCCAGGTGTAGTTCTGGAAAGTTTTTGCGCCGTCAGTAGAGCGGGCCAGCGTCACCGTGGTTTGCTGGTTGTCCGTGCGGCGATCATAAAAGATAAGGTTTACGGCACCGGTTTGCGGGTCAACAGCCATCCATTGAAAGAACTGGTCTTTGCCGTTATGGATAGGATCACTGTTCACGCGGACAGGCGCGCTCCAGCTTTTACCGTAGTCGCCCGAGGACGAAACGAAAACATCGACGTCACCATTTGAGTAGTCACTCCAGGCAACGTACAGATTGCCGCCATGTTTCCTGCCGTTGATTTCACGCGGGTCCAAGCCAATCTGGGGAAAGCCGTTGGAGCGCGAGACGCCTGTAATGCCGAAATAACCGGGACCGGCTGGGATTATCCGGCGATCTTTGCTGAAGCTGCGGCCGCCATCGCGGGAAACGGCCATCATGATGCCATCGCGATCGTCCCAGATTGTGTATAGAGCGCCGTCAGGGCCCACCACGCCGTGAAACCCTTCCAGCGCGCCATTGTCATCGCGCGGCAACCCGGGGACACTGTTCAACTTGATAGGTTGCGACCATGTCTTGCCGCCGTCTGTAGAGCGCGAGAACATAAGGTCGCTTGCGGCAAGAGTGAATTGAGTCCAGCCGATATAAAGATTGCCGGCATGTGTTCCGCTGGTGTCTGCAACAATCCAGGGTTTGTCCTCAAAGGGAATGCCAGGAGTGGATTCATGGGAAATCACGGTTACAGCGTCGGGCTCCCAGTTCTGGCCGCCATCGAGCGAGCGACGGATAAAGATGCCGTTGCGCGTAGCACCCTGCGCCCAATAGTTCGTCGAGCCGAGCTTGTCAAAAGCGATATAGCAAAGAATGGCATGGCCTGAAGCGTCATAGGCCAGAGAGACGTCGCCTGAAACGCGGTAATCTTTGGGTGCAGTGCCCTCCGCTACCTTCCATGTCTGGCCACCATCTGTGGAATACGCAGCGCTTGCGTTGACCTGCCATGCCGCCACCAGTTGCTGCGGATTTTTAGGGTTCACGGCGAGCGCGGGTTCGTTGAAGTAGCCGGCCTTGGGAGTTACGTCCACAATATGGGCTTTGGGAGCGGCTGGCAATTGTTGCGCAAAAAGGCTGCCTGCATGGAGCGTGAGCAATAAGCAGAAGATTTTCATAAATTTAAAATCGGAACACATTCTAAATGAGCAGCTCAGATGCTTACCTCCGCGGTCAACCTACGTCTTAATAACAGATATAATCTGCCTTCGTCCTAAAGATTCCTTCTGAGGTATTTCACATGCGTAAACTCCTGTCTCCAGGCTCCATTATTGCAATGGCGTTACTGTTCTGTTTTTCACTCACCACTTCAGCGACCGGTTTAGCCGCCAATCCAACCGAACCCGCTGCTCCCGCCCAGGACGGCACTATGCCCGCGCTCACCGCCATCGCCGGACAGGGAATGATGAGCAATGAAGCCTTTGACGATCTGGAAGAACTTTCTGACTACATTGGCGGCCGCGTAACCGGATCCCCTGAAGCCGGACAAGCCATTGAGTGGGGCTTGCAGAAAATGCGCGCCATCGGCCTTGAAAATGTCCGCGCAGAAAAGTGGAAGATCTCGCGCGGCTGGACCCGCGTTTCCGCCAGCGCGGAACTGGTTGTTCCCATCCACCGCCGGCTCACTGTCGATTCCATGGGCTGGGTCGGTTCCACCAAAGCAGGCGGAGAAGAAGCCGAAGTGGTCGCGGTAAACTCCAACAAGCTTGAAGACGAGATGAAGAACAATTCCGCCTCCTGGGCCGGCAAGGTTCTGCTGATCGTGAAAAAAGGCGCTGCGCCGCCGCCGAATCCGGCCAACTTTGCAAAGTTTGGCGACTTCCTGAAAAAAGCGCATGACGCTCACGCTGTGGCCATCATTGGCGGACAGGGCGGCGGATTTCCCGCCGGCATGCACCTTACTCACACCGGCGCTATGGGTTTCGACACATACTATGAAATCCCGGTCGTGAGCATGATTGCTGAAGACCAGCAGCAGCTTGGCCGATTTCTTGATAAAGGCAAGCCCGTCCGCATGAACATCAACGTACAGAACCGCGTTACCAGCGGCCCGGTGGATTCCGCCAACGTGGTGGGTGAAATCCGCGGCACTGAGCATCCTGAACAAGTCATTGTTGTCGGCGGCCATCTTGATTCCTGGGACCTGGCAGACGGCGCAACCGACGATGGCTGCGGCGTAGCCACAACTCTGGGAGCGGCCAAGGCCATCAAGCTGAGCGGCTTCAAGCCCAAACGCACCATCCGATTTGTGCTGTTTACCGGTGAAGAGCAGGGCCTTCTCGGCTCGTTGGCTTACACCAAAATGCATAAGGACGAACTGCCCAACCACGTTCCCGCGCTCGTGCTGGATAACGGCCAGGGCCCGGTGGTGCGGCTTGATATGGGCGGCCACGACGACCTGATTCCGGCAGTCACCAAGTTCACCGATTCAGTAAAGTCCTTTGGTGAAGTTGAAGTCGACGACCGCACCGTCTTTGGCACCGACGCAGGACCATTCATTCTCGTGGGTCTGCCCGGCATCAACATGGGCCAGGATTCGCCCGAATACAAATACACGCATCACTCCGCCGTGGATACCTTTGACAAAGTAAAGCCAGACTTGCTCACCCGCGACGCCACCGTCATGGGCCTCACCGCTTTCTGGATCGCTGACCGCCCTGAGCGCCTGGCTAGCCCGTGGCCTCCGGAAAAGACCGCCAAAATGCTGGTGGAAAAACATAATGACGTGATGCTGAAGGCTTATGGCATCTGGCCGTTTGGTGACCTGGGCAAGTCCGACGAAAAGAAGCCTGCAGTGCCAGCGGAGCCGGGCGGAGGAACAAACTAGTACCCTCCCCCATCCTTTGACTAGGATTCGAAAGGTTTTAGCCGATCCCCATCCCAGGGCGATTCCTCGTGTGCCGACGGTTTGGAGGGGTGCGTTCGGTGTTGAGCTTTTGTGGCACAGCACTCCAAGATTGGCGCAAGTTTGAGC
>JASLFF010000046.1 GCA_030150795.1 Terriglobales bacterium
CCACCCACGGTCAACTGGCGCTGCTGGGAATCGAGCATTTCGACCGTGCCGTCATTGAAAGGAGAGACAAATACTACCCGAACCTTGCCTTGAGAGCTTGTGAAGTAGATCGTGTCATATTGAGTCACTTGGTTGGGCGTCACAGAAACTGTGTAGGTTGTGGGATCGTAGGTGAGCGTGATCGCTTTAGCGCCGGACGCCCCAGAACTGGATCCATTTACAGCCAGGATTGGAGATATCATATGGCATTCCTCCTTAATCGCTTTGTGCCATCAACTGTATAAAGCGAGAATCCCGGCTAAAATCCGCCAGGTCAGGATGGTTTTTTATCGCGATTTTCGCTTCTGGGCTTAGTTGGCCTGCTGCCTTCAGAGCCAGATCCCGCATTCCCAGCACTTCATACGTTAATACTCCATTCCGAATGAGCTGGTTATCATTTGCCGAAGACTGCAGCGCCTGGGCTATCTCTTCTATTGCATCGCGCCGTCGACCAAGCATGGCCAGGGCATAAGCCCTAAAAGCACGAATGGACCCGCTTGCAGGGTTCCTCTGTATCTGTTCTGACGTTAAAAGAAGAAGTTGTTGATAAGCTGCGGTTGCCTTCTTGTGCTGACGCAGCCGGCGGTAAGCATCGCCCAGGTTCATCCAACAACGGTGGTTTTTCGGCTCCAGCTTCGCGGCCCGGTCAAGGAGTGGCAGGGCATCATCGTCGCGGCCCAAGTATTCCAACGTAGCTCCCAGGTTGTTCAGGTTGGCTGGGGTCTCTTTGATTTGCAATGCTGTCTTGAAAGCCATTTCGGCTTCAAGGTATTTACCTTGCTCGGTCAACACGCCTCCCAGATCGCTGTACCCATCCAGGTCATTCAGCGCGTGCTCTACCTCTTTTCTATCTTGCTGCTCCGCTTTGGCAAACTGACCCTGGTAATAGTAAAAACCCCCAAGATATTGGTACGGTTTGTAGTAGCTTGGATCAAGTTCGAGGGCCTTCTGATAGGCTTCCAACGCTTTGTCCTTGGCACCCTGCATTTCGTAAGCGAAACCATAGCGCAAAAAGCCGTCGGCATTGCCAGGATCGACTTCCAGCGCACGCCGGCAATCGTCCAATGCCTGCGGGTATCTGCTAAACGCTATATTCAATCCGGCAGAAGCAACCCTTAGCCGGGGCGAGTCAGGATCGAGCATCTCGCCGGCTTGCAGGTAAGTTCCAGCGTCTTCCAGAGATTGCTTGTTCCCCTCGATGTTGAATTTAGCCACGTATGCTTCGGCCAGTCCGGCAAGCGGCAGAGGTGACCGGCGATCCAGGCGTGCGGCTTCCTGGAATTGCGCGATCGCCAGATCGTAGCTGTAACGACCCTGGCGCAGATATTGGCGGCCCTTTTCATAGGGCGCTTGGGCGGGCGGCGATACTGCTTCCGGTTTTGCCGCGCGGGGCAGGTGCAGAGATGCGGAAACCAATCCCGCAAGCCCACTTGGGAGAACATCGAGGTTGGTTTCAGCAAGATGCCCGGAGTAATCGCGGACGTGCGCCCGCGTCTTGGCATCAACAACTGCCGCTTCCACGTTAATACCATCAGAGGCCCGGCTGAGCTTCACTTCCAAAGCATGTGTGGCATGCAGAAGGCGCTCGGCCTGCTCGGCATTCGCCACGCTCTTCTTTTCCGCGGTTGCCGGTGGGATCAGAAGAAATTTCGGCTTGCCTTTGGGCTCCCCTCTAAGCCGCTCAGTGACGTCACGCAAAACTCCCTGGCCGAAATTTTGCAGATCTCCTGTGCTCTGGACTGGAAGAATTGCCAGGCTGATGTCGGGGGGCCGGAAGTATCCATAGATTGGCCGCCACAGGAAAGCGCCAGTGGTAAGGAGTACTAGCGCCGCGATGGGAACCCACGGCCGAAGGTATAGCGGCTTACGGTTCAGAACAGCAAGAATTTGTTCGGCAGAAGGTCTTTTTTTAGGGCGGGTCTCAAGGCATGGAAGGATTGCATCAGCCCAAATTCGCGGCAGCTGTTTAATAAGCTTGCCGGGAGCAGCAGTCAAATGCGTGTCACTTTTGCTTCCGGCAACTTCCGGAAATGGTTTTGATCCGGTCACCATTTCATGGAGAATTACACCGAGCGCGTAAACGTCAGAGGCCGGCGATGCCGTCCCGTCCTGCTTCAATTCCGGGGCCATGTAGCTGGGGGTGCCGCCTATCAGATCCGTGTTTCCATCCTGGTCAGCGGCCAAGCCGAAATCAGTGATGACAGCCCGCAGTTCTTTATTTTTCCCGGGAGACAGAATTACGTTGGCAGGCTTTAGATCCCGGTGCAACACACCGCAGCGATGTGCTTCAGCCAATCCAGCACAAAGCTGGCGAGCCAGATTCAATGCCTCGTTATGTTCCAGCTTGCCACGGGAAAGCCGGCTGAGAAGAGTTTCACCATCCAGGAACTCCATGGTGAGGAAGTCCAGTTCGCCCAGATCGGTGGCCGCCGTGTGTATCTCATTCACCAGGCAGACGTTTGGATGTCTGACTTTCAGCGCGCCCCGCAACTCCGGCGAGAGACGCTCATACCCTAATTTGGCGCATTTAATGGCGATGCGCTGCTGCCGCTTGCGGTCATAAGCTTCATATACGACGCCCATGCCGCCATCGCCGACTTCGCGGATGATTTCAAACCTGTCTGCAACCAACTGTTCCGGCTTGAAAGGACGATCCAGGGCCTCCAGGTCAATCAGCCCAACTAGAGGATCACGCATGAAATCTCCCATGCGCTCTTCCCATTCCACTATCTCAGAGACTTCAGAATAAAGGTCTTTATCTTGGTGACACGCAGCCAGCAGATAACTTTCGCGCTGCGCGGGATGGGTCCGGAGCGCCTCTCGCACCAGGCCCATCAGTCGCTCTTCTCTGTCTTGCATTTCCCCTCGCTCAATCTCTGGTAAAGCCACTTTCTCGCCCGGTGGAATTCGTGTTCCACGACGGCCTCGGTGAGGTCTAGTTTTTCCGCTGTCTCTTTTGTGGTCAGCCCCAGATATGACCGGAATACCACCACGCTGCATTTGATTGGAGATTGCTCCTCTAACTCATCGAGTAGCTTGTCAATGGCCACAGCCATCTCCAGCCAGTTACGCCCTGCCAGAAGACCTTCCGGCAGACCCTCTAACTGGAGTGGCTTGTAGTCACCGCGCTTGCGGGCGTAATCAATCAGGAAACGCCGCATCTTTACAGTCACTATAGCGAAGAAATGTCCGCGATCCCGCCAATCGATTTTCTTGGCGGTCAGAAGCTTCATAAAACACTCATTCACGAGATCACTTCTTTGCAGGGTATGGTTGGGCCGCTCCCGACGCAGGCAGCGAGCGGCGATCTTGCGCAAGTCCGGCTCCAACAGACGGTAGAGCTGACCTCCCGCCTCTGAATCCCCGTCTCCAAAGCGATGGAGGAGCCGTGTAATTTCTCCAGGATCAGTCAAAGGTTACCCGCTGTAGTGGTTAGTTCGGCCAATTATAGGTCTAAGTAGTAGAAGTGCAAGATTTTCCTGTGCCAACCATTCAATCCCGGAACAGGCGGTTGCCACGGCCAGGTTAAACCGAAGAAATCTAAAAAAATTCTAGCCAGGTCGGCGGAATTTCATTGTTCCTATCGCTACTCCAAATGAAACCGAGTCAACTTTCCACCGGCAACAAGGTGAGGGTTGGACGCACCAGGGCCACCACTGTGCGCGGGAAAACCGGTTTTAGGAGAGAGAACACATGGCTTCCCCAGGCGCATTGCCTTCATTTGAATTCAATGCGGCATATGTTCATTCGCTACGGCAGAGAGATCCTGCGACGGAAGAACACTTTGTCTCACATTTCAGCCCCGTGTTACTGCGGAAGTTGCGCAAGCATCTGCGCTCCTCCGAAATGGCGCACGACCTGCGCCAAGAGACCTTCCTGCGAGTGCTGACTTTTCTTCGTTCGAACCACAGCATACGCGAGCCTGAGCATTTTGAATATTTTGTGCTGGGAGTGTGCAATAACGTGCTGCATGAGACTTATCGACAACAGAAGAATGTGGTGTCTCTGGATCCGGAAATCGAAATGGCCAGCAATGAACCCGGCCCAGATAAATGTGCAATGGCCACAGAAGCCGCGGACCACGTGCAAAGAATGCTTTCGGGCCTGTCTCCCCGCGTTCGCGCCATCCTGAAGGCTGCCTTCCTGGAAGAGCAGGACCGGGACGAGATCTGCGTGAAGTTTGGAGTCAACCCCAATCATCTGCGCCTACTAATTTACCGTGCGAAGAAAACACTCCGTGCTTGCGCGAAAGGGCAAAGGCCGAGCACAACCGGCTTGCGGATGCGCCGCTCGTCGAGAACGAAACGGAAAACCGTAGCCCAGGTCATGTCATTGCGCGCAGCGGTACAGGAAAACGCAATATCTCACCCAGCAACGATCTTTCTGCCGCACCTGCACGCAACTCATATCACGACCCCTGCCGAAACTTGGTTGGGACGATCATAGTGGTAGAACCCTGAAGGGCAAGACAAAAGACAAAGTGTCGGGCCTTCCGCTCCGCCTTACTCCCCGTCGACTCGGCTCAGGGTCGTTCTTCCACAACAAAAGGCGTCCCATCAAGGACGCCTTTTGCTATCTAATTACAAAGTTATCATAAGCAGAAACGAAGCAGGAGGATCATCGTTCCGCGAGCTTACTGCTGCACTCCCACAGCCGGCTTTTCCGCCGCGGAGCCGCTGGCGGTGGTGGCGCGTGCGGCGAAGAAATTATGGTCGTACAGGGCGCGGTAGAACTTGCCGCTGATTTCGGCGGCTTTGGGGCCGAAGGTCGGACGGCCACCCTGGAGAAAGACCACGGTGACAATGTGTCCGTACTGCGTGTCGGCATATGAGGCGAACCATCCGAAGCGCGTACCGTCTTTGGAGCAGGTGCCGGTCTTACCCAGGATCTGCTCTTCACTAAAGTTCAGGCGCAGGCTGCGGGCGGTG
>JASLFF010000051.1 GCA_030150795.1 Terriglobales bacterium
TCCAGATATTTGCGGCGCTTGGTGCCGGGGATGGGCGCAATGTCGTCACCCTGCGCCAGCACCCAGGCCAGAGCAAGTTGCGCGGCGGTGCAATTTTTCTCGCGCGCAATCTCTTCGATCTTTTTCACCAGATCAAGGTTCTTCTGGAAATTTTCTCCCTGAAAGCGCGGAGACATGCGGCGGAAATCGTCTGCGGCAAGATCTTCAAAGCGCTTGAACTGTCCGGTAAGAAAGCCGCGTCCGAGCGGGCTGTAAGGCACAAAGCCGATGCCGAGTTCGCGCACCGTGGCCAGAATTTCGTCTTCGGGATCACGCTCCCACAGCGAATATTCGGTCTGCAGCGCCGAGATAGGATGGACTTTATGCGCGCGGCGAATGGTCTTGGGTGACGCCTCAGAAAGACCGAGATAGCGCACCTTGCCGGCCTTGACCAAGTCGGCCATGGCGCCCACGGTGTCTTCAATAGGAACGGTTTTATCAACGCGATGCTGGTAGTAAAGGTCGATCACGTCAGTGCCCAGGCGCTTCAAGCTGGCATCGCAGGCCTGCTTCACGTAGTCCGGCGTGCCTTTTACGCCCAGAAATTCGCCGTTGGGTCCGCGCACGTTGCCGAATTTGGTGGCCAGTACAACTTTCTGGCGACGGTCTTTGATAGCGCGTCCCACCAGTTCTTCATTTTTGCCGGAGCCGTACATGTCGGCCGTATCAAGAAACGTGCAGCCAAGTTCAATGGAGCGATGGATGGTTGCGATGGATTCCTGCTCGTCGCCCGCGCCATAAAACTCTGACATGCCCATGCAGCCAAGCCCGAGCGCGGAAACCTTTAAGCCTTGTTTGCCAAGTTTTCTTTGAGAAAGCATGAATGATGTGATGTCGCGCCGAGGAACGGAGGCTCAGAAAATTCGCGGTCCTCTGAAATGAGAAGCGAAAGCCGGGCCATCACCACTGGGACCGTACAGGAGAAAAGCGGAGATGTTGCGGATTTCATGTGCGACCCCGAAAGTCCGGCAATGGTATCCGGCGGCCATATCAGCTTCACGGACCCGGCGGCTTCTGCGCTCCGGCGTTGGGAGCCATGGCAGCCGACCGTTCGGCGGCAGCCCGCTTCCGTGCGCGCAGGGCCGTGAAGAGCGACAGGACGGCCAGTGCAAGACAAGCTCCGCCCCTGACCCAGTAATGGAGCCGAAGCAGGAAAAGCAACCCGAACACTGTCCACATCACGGTGGAAAAAAACCAGAGAGCAATCATGAATCGGTTCTTCATCATGTGGATTTTAACCTCCCGGTCGCGCTGCGAACCGGCAAGCCCTCCCGCTTGACGCACGAATGTGATTGCGGCGGGGCCTCGATCGCTCGAAGCCCCGCTGTTTCCAACTGTTTTACCGCACCTGGAATATGAGTTCCGTGGTGTGGGTTGTGGGATCTCCCGAAACGGTATACGTCACAATGTATGTGCCGGTCGCGAGTCCAGTGGTTTGGAGGTTGAAGATGTATCCGCCGTTGGGTCCCAGGCCGCCGTCAAAGCGGAAGTTATTATCGGGATTGGCATTGCCGGAGTCATCCACGGTGAAGCTGGCGTTGGTTGAAACCATGACGACTTGCTGCGCGGTCACGGTGATGGCTGAAGACGATACATCGTTGCCCGCAGCGTCACAGAGCTGGAACTTGATTGGAATCGTGCTCCCGCTCTTGGCCGCGTGGGTTGTGTCGTACAGCAGACATGCGCCGTAGGCGACGTTGTAATTCACCGTCTTCGATGACGTATTGCCGGCCACGTCAGAAGCGTTCACGGTGAACGTCTTGGCGCCGACCGCGGCTGTATTAATGTTGCTCCCATTGGCGACCGTACCAACGCAGGTAGCCACGCCGGAGCCTGTGTCACTGCAACTGTAGTTGGAAGCCACTGCCTGGTTGAGCACATAGGCCGTAGCGGTTGGAGATGTAATGGTGATTGTCGGCGGAGTTGTGTCGCGTGTGGTCGGAGTTGGCTTGATCACCGTGTTAAGAACAGATGAGATCACAGCCGGCGCGCCTCCCGGAGGCAGGAACGCTGCCGGAATGCTGTTGGCCAACTGGCTGGTGAGGTCGTTCACGTTGAGCGATGGGTTTTCGATGAACCGGCTTTGCACGATGGCCGCGATTCTATCGGTGATAGAGGGCACATCGGTAAGCGCTACTCCTCTGGGATCGATCGCGGTATGGCCGTCCGTGGTGGCTTTCACCACGGCGGAGGTAGCCGGCAGAGGCGATGGTTTAGGGCTGGATACAGAAAATGCCTGCGCTGGCCATAGCAGGCAATCTGAAGACAGCGAGATTTGCGAATCAGCGGGGTTGATTCCCGGGCCCACCTCCGCAGATACGTCGAAGGTGAGGGTGTCCCAGTAGAGCCCTTCGCTGGCAACGAACGGGTTGGGGAAAGTAGCTGTCCCGTTGCTTCCGGTAAAGAAGGCAGGATTGCCGAATCCCTGGCCATCGCCCACCATGAACGTGGTCTTGGCGGAGACCGGCGAAGCGGCATTGAATCCGCCGAAGATAGCCTGTCCCTGGAACACTGCAGGCAGAACGATGTTTCCGTCCGCCAGCATTACGGTACGGAAGGACGTGCCGCCGCTATTGTAAATTACCACCAGCGCAGCGCCTTCAGCCAGGATCAAGCCTCCGCTGGCGACGCCGGTCACCGTGTAGGTTCCGTTGCCCGCCACCAGCGGCGTAACATCGGCCCGGTAACTGAAGCTGTCGGTACGGCCCCAGCAGGTGTCCGGTCCATGGCCAATTCGCGTGCCCAATACCGGGTTGCCATTCAGGCTTAGATTCCGGAGAGAAGCATCCTCGCCGTCATCCAGCATGCCCCAGTAGAGATAGGCATTTTGGATAGTAGCTCCGGCAGGAATTCCGGAGATAGTTATGTTTCCTCCCGTCTGACCGCGCAGTCCGACACCAGACGCAACGTAGTCTCCGGGCAAGGTGGTGCTGATGAAAGGTATCAGGTTGCCCACAGTCGGAGCCGCCTGGTCAAGGGTCTTTCCTAGCTGCTCAAGAGCGTTAGCGCCCGTGGGATCAGCCAGCATCTGGGGAAATGCACCTACGCCCAGTTGCGCCGCGCTGATCGGATCAACCGCGAGCAGGCTCTGGAGGATCTGTGCTTGTCCCGTGCTGTCAATTCCCTGCTGGGTCAACTCTTGCGCGATGGTCGGTGGCAGTCCGTTGGCCGCCAGATTGGCTTGGTATGCGCGAACGTCGTCCGCAGTGAAGGTAATAGCGACTCCGGCGGCCTGAAGCGCGGTAGCCAGGTTCGCCAGAAGCTGCGGCTGGGCATTCAGGAAGGGGGCTTCCTGCGCCATGAACTGCTGCGCTGCCTGGGTTTGTTGCTGCACCCAGAACGCATTTCCGGCATCGCGTGCACCGGAAGCGCGGTTGAGCGCAGTGCTTGAGGCTCTCTCCAGGGCGAGCTGTTGGGCCATGTTATCGAACAATGCGTTGAAGGCGTCCGCCACCTGTTGCGGGGTATTTGGGTCGGGCTGTATGGGTGGCGAGATGATCGGTATGACCTCAGGCTGGTCTATGACCATAAAGTTCGGGTCTGACGGATCGTTGACTTTGTCCGAACCATAGAATCCTCCAGCGGTCAAAGCGCCGGCGCTCAACAGCGCTCCGACGGTTATCGGAACTGAGATGCAAGCGCCCGCCGTGATCGCCGTGCAAACCCCAATCGCTACACCCAGCGCGATTCCAGAATAGGTAAACCACTGGCCCGCTGTGCGGTAGCCGGCCTTCTGACAGTTGTTCAGGCTCTTACCCGCGTCGGTTGGGCAGGGCGGTGGCGGTGGCGGTCCCGGAGGAGATGCGCCCCAGAAAATAGGATCGGGAGAGTATGTCGTCGGAACCCCCGGTGTCAAAGGCACCTGTAGCTCTGCGATCAAATGAGGGATGGGAGAATTGGGAGAAGGACCGAATCCCACCGTGCCGGCTATTCTCCCCGGATCTTCAGGTTGGCCGAACACGTTCACCTGAAGCTGGCCGTTGCCGAACAGATCTATATCATAGTGTTCAAGGCCGATGTTGATGACCGACTCTACCGTGTCAAAGCTGATCCGGACCGAATCGGTAGCGGCGATTGGATTTGTCTGAAAAGGAAAATCGTATAGCAACCAGATGAACTGGCGGTTAGGGTCCTGGTTGACATACAAGTAGCTGTTGGTGGCTGGAAAAAAGACCGGCGTGACATCCGCCCATTCACTTGGGCCGCCGCCACATGCGGTGAATTGTCCGTCGGTAACATGGCAACTGGCACTCGGGGCGTTGCCCGACTGGGCAAGAGCGCCGGTAGAGTAGATCGCAATCAGCAAGATCGTGCTGCATCTCAGAGCTTGCCGCAGGAGAAACTGCAGGGACAGGTTCCTCATGGATATACAATCCTCCGGAAGAAGTGTCCTTCACAATATACCTGGCGCAAGTTCACGTACTATATACACGTGAAGATAGAAAACAAGTAAAAAAGATACCTAGCCGCTCTGGCAATATAGATAGGTCACAATAATTAAATTGTTGTTAATAAATATTACTGGCACATAGCTGATTCAGGAATGGGATTCTAGCAGGCCAAGCTAATATATAGACCATTAAAAAACAATTACAATTCCCTAGTTCATTGTTATTTTAGCGTATGTTATTAAAGCAGAGTACATCCTAAATAGCTATATACAGCAATAGGACCCCGAAAATAGTGAGATTTACTTGGGAGATATTCTCTGCTGCCACGCTGCGGGTAATCGGGCAGAGGCGCGTCTTCAGCAGCCGTTCGATGGGCAGAAGTGGACAATATTTTTCACATGCTCAACGACAGGCCGAATATGGTTCCCGGAAAGTTGATCGGTGACAGCACGGCCATGCACGAACTCTGCCCATTTGAGGTCGTGTCTGACGAAGTCATCAAAAGCTGTTGCCGCTATTTCAATGTGTGTGCCGTCTGCAAACTTGATCGTCATTCCCGCCTCCCAAGGGTTGTAAATTTTTAGCATCTGTTGAATAGATGATCTGGGATTAAGCTAAGGTGCAGAAATTCGCGCAAATTAGTAAAAAGTTTTCTGTTCGCGCAGAAATCAGTTTGGCTGACGCAAGAATGATCTTTGCGGAAAATATCGCGGCTAGGTAAGCGCGGGCACTTCAGTGCGCTCTTCCTGCATGCGCGCCAGCAGGCGCTCAACGTATTTGGTGTCGATGTTTCCCGCGCGAAATTCCGGATCGGCAAGAATGCGGCGGTGCAAAGGAATCGTCGTATAAATGCCTTCCACGATAAACATTTCCAGTGCGCGCTGCATGCGCATGATGGCTTCAGGACGGTCCTTGCCAAACGTAATCAGCTTGGCAATGAGTGAGTCATAATAGGGCGGGATCACGCCTTCGGCATACGCGGCAGTGTCCACTCGCACGCCCAGCCCGCCGGGAATGTGGAACGTCTTGATCTTGCCTGCGGACGGCGTGAATTTTTCCGGATGCTCGGCATTGATGCGGCATTCAATGGCGTGTCCGCGCTGGCCTTTGCGGTCAACCTTGGGAATGATCTCGGTAATCTTGGCGCCGTCGGCCAGCAGGATCTGCGATTTCACCAGATCGAGGCTCGTCACCATCTCCGTCACCGGATGCTCCACCTGTATGCGCGTATTCATCTCGATAAAGTGGAGACTTCCGTCTTCGTCCATCAAAAACTCAACGGTGCCGGCGTTGACGTAACCGATTTCAGAGAGCGACTTTTCCAGCCCCTGGCCGATTTCAGCGCGCATCTCCGGAGTCACGCGCGTGGAAGGCGATTCTTCCAGCAGCTTCTGGTGCCGCCTCTGGATGCTGCACTCGCGCTCGCCCAGGCTGATCACGCGTCCGTGCGAGTCGCCCAGCACCTGGAACTCAATGTGGCGCGGCCGCTCGATAAACTTTTCCATGTAGAGATTGCCATTGCCAAAAGCAGCTGCGGCTTCAGATTGCGCGGAGTTAAACGAGCCTTCAAGTTCCGATTCATTGCGGATGACGCGCATGCCGCGTCCGCCTCCACCGGCAGAAGCCTTCACAATCACCGGATAGCCGATCTGCGACGCCCACTCGCGCGCTTCTTCGGCGCTGGCTATCACGCCGTCCGATCCCGGTAAGATCGGCACCTTGGCTTTCTTCATCGCCTGGCGCGCTTTTTCTTTTTCACCCATCAGCCGGATAACTTCCGGAGGCGGGCCAATGAATTTGATATGCGAGCTTTCGCAGACTTCGGCAAAGTTGGCATTCTCGCTCAGTAGTCCGTAGCCGGGATGGATAGCGTCAACGTTGGTAATCTCAGCCGCGCTGATCACCGCAGGAATATTGAGATAGCTTTCAGAAGATCGGGGCGGGCCAATGCAGATGGCCTCATCGGCAAAACGCACATGCAGCGAGTTGCGGTCAGCGTCACTATAAACAGCAACAGTCTTTACACCCAGCTCTTTACACGCGCAGATCACGCGCAGGGCAATTTCACCACGGTTCGCTATCAGTATCTTCTTGAACATTATTTTCTGTCGCTTCAGAGCTGCGCCGAATCTGCCGGCTGATTTGCGTTCGATGCTTGCGGCTCAGCACGCAATACGGCTTCGCCGCTGGTGGCTCTATTTATTTCCGCGGCCGTATCGCAAACAACGGCTGTCCGTATTCAACAGGCTGTCCATTGTTGACCAGTACCTTCACAATTTCGCCGGAGGCGTCGGCTTCTATCTCATTCATGAGCTTCATGGCTTCAATGATGCAGAGCACCTGGCCTGCGGCCACCTGGTCACCGACTTTCACAAAAGGCAAAGCGCCCGGTCCCGGGGCCTCATAGAACGTGCCCACAATCGGCGATTTCACCGTGTGCAGCTCTTCTTCCGCGGCCGCCGGCGGAGCAGAAGCGCTTGCGGGCGGAGCTGCTGCGGCTGCAGGCGCATGGCTCGCTTGGGCCGGCGGAGCCACCATTGGCATGGCCGTCATCGGCATCGCATGTGCGATCACAGGGGCCGCTGTCTCGCCGCCTCGTTTAATGCGGACCTTTACGTCTCCGCGCTCAAGCTCAAACTCCGAGATATCTTTTTCTATCAGGAAATCGATAAGCTCTTTCAGCTCTTTCTGATTCATGAATGTATTCGGCTCTTCTCTGCCCTCTTCACTTGCAACAGCGGCGAGAGCGGCCTTTCCCCTATGAAGTTAAAGCGTGATCAGGTCCTTTGCGGTAGGCGTCAGGACTTCATGTCCGGTCTCTGTGACAAGAACCATATCTTCGATGCGGACTCCACCCTCTTCAGGTATGTAGATGCCCGGCTCCACCGTAATGACCATCCCCGGCGCAAGTTTTTGGGTCTGGCCCTTGGCCAACCGGGGCTGCTCATGTACTTCAATTCCCACACCATGCCCCGTAGAGTGGGTAAAGAAAGTGTCAAAGCCGGCTTTCTTCAGTACTTCCCGCCCCGCACGGTCCACTTCGCCCGTCTCCACGCTTGGCGCCACCGCCGCAATCGAAGCCATCTGGGCTTCCCGCACCGCCTCATACATGCGCCGATGCGACCGGGAAACCGGTCCGGCATGCACGGTACGAGTCATGTCGGAACAGTAACCTGCGAGTATAACACCGTAATCCAGGATTATAAATCCTTGCGGTGGAATGGGTTGCGCTGATGCGCGGCCATGTGGCAATGCCGACCGCGGCCCTGCGGCCACAATCGTGTCAAACGACATTTTTTCCGCTCCGGCCCGTCTTGCCTGCAACTCCAGTTCGCCCGCTACCTGCGTTTCCGCCACACCCGGCTTGATCACCGCAAGCGCTGTCTGGAACAGGCTGGCAGCCAGCAGCACAGATGCGCGAATTTGGTTGATCTCGTCCACGTCCTTAATCAGCCGCAGCTGTTCCACCAGACCGGCGGCAGGCTTGAGTCTGGTTTTTCCGCGGACCATAAGCCCCATTTGCTTATATGCGCTATAGGAAAGGTGTTCTGCTTCAAAACCCAGCGTCCTCGCTTTGGCTTTCTGCGCGCCTTCGCAGGCTTCAGTAAATGCCGCCTTCTTACCCACCACAACTTTGGCGCTCTTCACTTCGTCATGCGCTTGCTGGTCGTAGCGACCATCGGTGTAGAAGGTGGTCTTGTGCGTGCGATCGCTGACCTGAAAAAGCAGGACGCCTGCCGTTCCGGTGAATCCACAGAGATAGAGGATATTGGGCAGATGCGTGACCAGCAGAGCGTCAAATCCGCCACGGCGCAGCAAAGCTGCAAGCTGTTTCTGTCGGGAAATGTAGTTCATCAGGCTTTCTTTTGGGTCTGAAAGTGAACTCTTACATCTCAGATACTAACGGAAAGTCTTGTCAGCGCGCACGAACTGGTCCGATCAGCCAGGCGTTCGGTTGCAAATTTCTAGAGCATCAACAAAAAAGCCCGGGGACTCTTGCAATCCCCGGGCATCCAATGCGCATTACTAGGTTTGAATAATTTTTGGAGTGATAAAGAAGATCAGCTCCGCGGTTGAAGTGTTGACCAAACTGTGCTTGAACAGATTGCCCAGGAAAGGAATGCTGCCGAGCAATGGCACCTGTGCAATAGCTACGCTGTTCTGGGTTTGGATTACTCCGCCAATCACAACCGTGCCGCCGTCAGAGACCAGAACCTGCGTGGTCGCCTGTTGCGTGTTCAGCGTTGGGTTCAACTGTTGGCCGGACACTCGGCTGAAGTCAGGCACCGTATTTT
>JASLFF010000115.1 GCA_030150795.1 Terriglobales bacterium
CCGGTGCTGGCCTCTTACCGTCGAGGCGTCCGCAGCGGGCACACGGCTGACACCCGCCTGGTGCACTGGCTTAAACACCACTACGAACGATTGCTCATTCGTTTCATGTGGCGGCGCAAGTTCGTGCTGCCGGTTGCTGTCCTGTTCCTGCTCATCTCGTTGGGGTTGTTTTGGACAATCGGCGGCGAGTTCATGCCCAAATTGGAAGAGGGCAACCTCTGGATTCGCACCACGCTGCCGCAGGACATCTCTTTCGATTACGCGGCCCATCTGGCCGACGAGATGCGCGGCATTCTGCGCGGATTTCCTGAAGTGCAACAGGTGGTGTCACAGGTCGGCAGGCCCGATGACGGCACAGATACCACTACTTTCAACGACATCGAATTCCAGGTGGATTTGAAACCGGCATCGTCCTGGAAGAGCGCCCGGAGCAAGGACGAACTCATTCAGAAGATGAACGAATCGCTCCAGCGCTATCCCGGCGCAGCGTTCAATTTTTCTCAAAATATCCAGGACAACGTTGAAGAAGCGATGTCGGGCGTTAAAGGGGAAAACTCCCTGAAGCTGTTTGGTGATGACATCGACGTGTTGGCAAGAACGGCCGCACGGATACAGGCCGTTATGTCCACAGTCCCCGGCGTTACTGATCTGGCTGTCTTCAAGGAGACCGGCCAGCCCAACTTGGTTATCTCCATTGACCGCGCGATAGCCGGCAGGTACGGGCTCATGGCCTCAGATGTGAACGCAGCAGTGGAAGCTGCAATCGGCGGGACCGCTGCAACACAGATTTTGGAAGGCGACCGGCGATTTGACTTCGTTGTCCGCTACAAGCCGGGATACAGGCAAGACCCGGAAGCTATGAAGAATATCCTGCTCGCTACGCCGGACGGTACTCGTGTGCCGCTGGGGCAGGTGGCGAGCATTGGATTTCGCGAAGGCGCGTTCATGGTGTATCGCGAGAATGGACGCCGCTATATTCCGGTCAAGTTCAGTGTCCGTGGCCGCGATTTGGCTGGGACCATTCAGGAAGTCCAGTCGAAACTCGAAAGATCAATTCGTTTGCCTGAAGGCTACCACTATGAATGGGCCGGCGAATATGACAGCCTGCGCCGCGAGCAGCAACGGCTTGCCGTGATCATTCCGATTGCCATCGGCATGATTCTTGGACTGCTGTATGTCTCCTTCAATTCAATCCGGGACGCATTGGCTGTGCTCTCCGTGCTGCCCTTCGGCATCGCCGGAGGCGTGCTGGCGCTATTAATTTCGCACACCCCTTTTAGTATCTCAGCGGCTGTAGGCTTCGCCTCGGTAATCGGCGTCGCCACACTGGGTGGGCTGGTCTTTGTTGCCGGTATTCGCCGCGCGGAAGCGCATGAGCATGGAATCAAGCACTCGATCATCCGGGCGAGCGTTGGCGAGATGCGCGCCGTGCTCATGGCATGCCTGGCGGCTGGCCTTGGACTTCTGCCTGCCGCTCTCTCCCACGGCATTGGCGCTCAGGCGCAGCAGCCACTCGCTCGCGTTGTGGTGGGCGGGATGGTGACCACGTTGCTCGCGATTCTGTTTGTCATCCCCGTAATAGCAAGCCTTGGCCTGGTGACCAGCGAACCTACAAATGGACAGGAGGCATAAAAGGTGATGACCCGCGCATTCGGCAGGATGATCAAAGTCACTTTAGCCTCAGGGATTGCATTGTTTGTCATCGCCGTTTGCGCGATTTCGGGCTGGTCTGATGTATCTTCACAACAAGGTGGAAACAAGAGATTACCGCAACCTAATTGGGTTCTGCAGTACAATTCCGGCCCGCTTGGGCTGAAAAAAAACCAGTGGCTCAGAGCTGCGTTCAGCAGCGGCCAGCTATCCGGATCAAAGGACCCGTCTCTAGCCATTCGAGTCGATCATCTGCGCGAAATCTATTTCGATCCAAAAGCGGAAAAAAATTCCGATACGATGCAGCACATGACGCGATCCGGCTGCGATTATGCGAAAGATCTAATGCCTAAGGAGAACGACGCGTCTCCCCCTGAGACGTTTGTGGTATGGCAAATATCTCTGGGTGCGATGAGGCGGGCCACCGAGCATCTCAATGCGCGCTATCCGGTTCGATTCGTTTGGAAAGATGGCGATGCGGAGAAAGAACTCTCTTTTAGTATCAATTCCTGTGAATATGCCTCATTTCTGGCAAATTTGCGCTGGGCTGCCGGCCAGCGGTGGAAGGAAATGGAACACGAATTAAAACGATAATGTCGAATCTTGCGCTTCATGGGAATATTTCTTTGATTTTGCTGCTCGGACCGTTCTCTTCTCCAATTGCTGCCCAAAGACACGGGCGAAGGCTCCAGTAGAATGCCAACGTCCTTCTGCACAGTTTATGAAAATCGCAAGAAGCGAGCCACAGGGTTACTTCGTGTGCGGTGCTGGACCCTGACTTGTACGTTGACCGCTGTGTTTGTTCTTGCGATCTGCGGCGCGGCCTTCGGTCAGGATTCTGATTCCAGCAGCAGCCCCGACGCAGATACGACGCTGGTTCAAGCTAATCCCGGCCGGCCGACGGTTTCAACGCCCGCCACCCTGACGCCGGTGGGTTATCTGCAAATCGAATCTGGGGTGCTCGGAGCAGAGAAATCCGGCGAATTCGCTAACCGTACCGGGATTGAAGCAGTCGTGAAATTATCCCTTGCGCGCAGATTCGAGCTTCTTGTGCAAACCGAGCCTATCGTGCTCTCTGACCTCGGCAATACGACGGATCATCACCCAGGCGAGGTCTTCGCCGGATTTCAAACAGTTCTCCATCGTGGCGAAGGATTGCGGCCCACGGTTTCAGTGAGCTACTTCCGGCGGCTTTACGCCAGCCCTGCCCCCGAGCTGGACATGGGCACGAATCGTCAATCCGCACTCTTGCTGGTGAGTTTCGATGTAAAGAAATTCCATGTGGACACGAACGGAATCGTGACGGAGCAGATTACGGATGAAACTGTGATCCATCGAGCACAGTTCGGGCAAACACTTTCAATCTCTCGGCCGATAGCCGGCAAGCTGTCTCTCTCTGGAGAACTGTGGCATTTCTCGCAACCGTTGACCAAATCCAATGCGGCTGGGCTGCTTCTTGCTCCGTCTTACAACGTCAGTCGGTTTCTTGTTCTCGACGGAGGCTTTAACCGAGGCCTGACAAGCACAAGTACGCGGTGGGAAGGTTTTGTTGGGTTCACATATCTTTTTCCCAAAAAACTTTGGCGCTAGACGTGTCGCTTGTTGATCTTTGAGGCTTTCGCAGCCCATTTATTCCATGTTCGATCCTGAACCCGCTCCTAAATCCCTTGCTGTCTAACTGAAATGGCTAAGTGCCCTCTCATCAGCTCGGCATCGCTTAGCCTCCTGGTGCAAACCCATGTGGGTTCACCTCATCGGCAAGCCATCTAAACTAAACGCTACCAATTTTTTCGGCCATGTGCGAATTCCTTGCTAACGGAAAATGGGCTGCCTGAGATCGGCATTCGGCAGAAATCGCCAGCAACTCGGACAGTTTATCTTGTGGCCAGATTCTTAGGCTCCAAGATAAACGCACAATGAACTCATTCGCAATTGATTCGCTGGATGAATTGCGCGAAGATAAGCTGGGGCCAAACTGAAGCAAAACCCAAAAATGAACTCAGGAGCACCGCAAAGACAGCAGAGGACGCAAAGGAGAATGAGCGGTGGGATGGGTGCGGAAGGTTACGCGACTTAGATCATTCGACTCCCGGCAAAATTTCGCGCCCGCTCGTTCACGATGACGGGTTGAGGCGCCGGTGGTTTTGCGCTGCTGGCTTATCTCACGCCAAACTGGGATGCGGTGGGACGATAGGGAGGGGGTGGGGAGAGATCGGGTGATCGGCTAAATCTTTGTCGGCGGCTAACCCTGCGCACTGAGCCGCGTCTCTTAATTAACCAGTAGAACGTTTTACAGCTAACGGTTTTCAAGAGGACATTTTCCAGGTGAATCCATGAACAATATTGCCCAGGACATCCGTTTTGCGCTGCGCGGCCTGCGCAAGTCGCCGGCTTTTACCGTGATCGCGGTCCTTACGCTGGCGCTGGGCATTGGGGCCAACACTGCGATTTTCACGGTGGTGAACGCGGTGTTCTTTCATCCCTTGCCGGTGACGGACCCTGCGCGGCTCATGGAGATATTTACTCTTGATCAACGCAAAATTTTTGGCGCGGCCAATAATAATGTCTTGCCCATATCTTTTCCCAATGGCCAGGACATTCAACAGCGGACACAGTCTTTTTCCGGCGTCACGGTCTATGAATCGTTTGCTACCGCGGTAAGCATGACTGTAAATGGCCAGCCGAACCAATATTTCGCGCAGCTCTCTTCTGGAAACTACTTTGACGTGCTTGGCGTGCGCGCGCAACTGGGACGCACGTTTCGTCCTGAAGAAGACCGCACGGACGGAGCAGGGCCAGTAGTGGTGTTGAGCCACGGTTTTTGGGAGCGGATTTTTGGCGCCAATCCGGAGGTGATCGGCCAGAATGTGCTGCTGAACGGACAGGGATTCACCATTATTGGCGTCACGCCAAAAGGATTTCAGGGCACGGCGGTGATTGGCGGCCCGGACATGTTTGTTCCCATGTCAATGCATGACCAGATCCTTACCGGCTTTACCAAGCAGCTTTTCAATGAAAGGCGCTTTCTGGGATTCAGCGCCGTGGGCAGGCTGAAAGACGGCGCGCATCCTGAGCAAGCCAAGGCCGAGCTGCAGGCGATAGCCTCTGATCTGGAGACGGCCTTCCCGCTGGCCAACAAGGGGCGTAGCTTCACGCTGCAACCGCTGCTGGAATCGAGCATCAATCCGAACCAGCGCGCACAATTTGCGCGCGCCGGCGTCATGTTGATGGCCGTGGTCGGCATTGTGCTGATGATTGCCTGCTTCAACATTGCCAATTTATTGCTGTCGCGGGCGGCGGGCAGAAAGCGTGAGATGTCAATCCGCGTGGCCATTGGCGCGTCACGCAGCCGTGTGATCACGCAGTTGCTTACTGAAGCCATGGTGCTGGCGCTTGCGGGCGGCGCGCTTGGACTTGGGCTGGCACTAGTGGGACGCGACGTGATGTGGCGCTTTCGTCCGCCACAGCTTCCCGCCGACGGGATGGATGTCTCGCTCGACTGGCACGTTTTGATATTTACCTTTGCGGTGGCGATTGGCACTGGCTTGCTCTTTGGGCTTGCGCCGGCATTGCAATCGTCGCGCCCAGACTTGGTTTCAGAACTAAAAGAGCGCGCCGGTGGCGATCTGCGCAAAGGATCGCGCTTTACTGTCCGCGACGTTCTTATCTTGCTGCAAATAGCGGTTTGCCTCATCGCGCTTGTAGGCGCCGGACTTTTCCTGATGAGCCTGCGCAATGCCCATGAGATGGATACGGGCTTTGACACCCATAATCTGGGAATGCTCTCTTTTGATGTAGGCGCGCTGAACTATGAGCCCGCGCGCGCCAAAGAGTTTGCGCGCCGTGCGCTTGAAGCGGCGCAGTCCACGCCGGGAGTGAGGGCGGCTGCGCTCTCCAATACCGTCCCGCTCTTCAATGGCGGTTTTGGCAGGACGCTGTTTCGTGAAGGCGAGGATTCCAGCAACGGGCAGAGCGGGCATGTAGCGCAGTTTTCCGTTGTCTCACCGGAATATTTGCCCACCATGGGCATTCCCATGGTCCGGGGGCAGGGCTTTGACGGCAGCGTGCGTGAGGACACGCCACGCGCCACCATTATTAATGAGACAGCGGCCAAGCAGATCTGGCCGAATGAAGATCCCATTGGCAAGCGCTTTAAGTTTTTCCGCGATACGGACTACACCAAGGTGATCGGCATTGTGCGCGATTCCACTTACAACGCTTTGGGCGAACAGCCGCGGCCTTATATGTATGTTGCGCTGGTGCAGAACCCGAGCGCTGCGTTGACGTTGTTCTTCCGCACTGAAGGCGATCCCCGCACAGTGCTGAACACTTTGCGCTCCCGCATCCAGGAAATGGACCGCAACCTGCCGATCACGAATGTCTGGCCGATCGGCGAAGTGATTTCGCAGTCGCTGTGGGCGTCCAGCTTTGGCGCAAGCCTG
>JASLFF010000725.1 GCA_030150795.1 Terriglobales bacterium
GCTCCATTCCGGAGAAGTCCGCGAAGCATTGCCCGGGTATCGCCCAGGACGGTCTTCTCATGTTGACCGCGCGGCGGTTCGGGAAGCATCCAGAGCAAAAGCGCCAGTAGAAAGCCGGGAATCCCTGCCGCCATGAACGGCGCGCGCCAGCTATGAAACGCATGCGCAAGGTAGCCGCCGACAAAATATCCGGCGGCGCTTCCCACCGGCAATCCCAAGAAAAAGATTGAGAGCATGCGGCCGCGCTTGAGCGTGGGGAAAGAGTCGGCAATCAGCGTGGGAGCAATGGTCGCGTAACTGGCCTCACCAATGCCGACGATGGCGTGACGAAAAAGAAGCTGGTTATAGTCATGCACGAACCATGTAAGAAAAGTAAAGCCGCTCCAGATACAGATGCCGAAGACCACAATGTTTTTGCGGGGAAAACGGTCGCCCATCCAGCCCACAACCGGCGCGGCAAACATATAAGTAAAGAAGAAGGCGCTTGTCAGCAGCCCGATCTTTGCATCGCTCACCAGAAATTCTTTTTTCACATCGGACTGGACCGCAAAGAGCACATTGCGGTCAATGTAATTCAGGATGTTCAGTCCGGTAAGCACCGCCAGCAAGAGGCGAGGATAGAGTTTTGGCGGCATGGATGCAGGGATTATAACCGTCCCGCCGAGACCTCCAAGGTAACGATCTTCAGAAAAAGGCCAAAGGGGAACGGTTTCTTTGTACGTTTTCTGTGTTAGAGTCTCACACGCAAACGCCAAATCCCCTGGAATCTTGAGAGCCCTTTCAGGAGTTAACGATGAAGAGAAATCACTTCTGGTTCTTAGTGGTCGCGGGAATTCTTGCCATGCAGACGCAGGCGATTTCACAAGGCGCGCCCGCCAATGGAAACACTCAAGCCAATCAGGGAGCCGGGCAGGACGCCGGAAAGACCGTGCAACAGCCGCCGTCGCCTCCCGTTGAAACCAAGTTGTCAGTAGCATGCGTCATTGACGATCCCACCGGCGGCGGTGGGCAGCAACACACTTGCGCGAGCGATTCATACACCGCAGAGCTGGGGCATCATTTGAAACTCCGGGTTGATGGTCTTCCAGAATGGCTGGGACAGAAGAACGCGCCTGAAAAGCTGACTCTGTTCATCAACGGAAGGGAAATCAAGGACAACCATCCCATCAGCGTGAATCCGGAGCACAGCGAACTGGTCTTTAAACTGGACAAAACGCCCCAGTCGGAAACGACTCAGTCGGGAATGACTCAGTCGGAAACAACCTGGGACGACCTCATCGTCCGACAAAAGAATTGGGGCAAAAAAGGAATTTCCCGCAGCGTGCGGGCCAGCGTCGGACCCGGCGGCGGGACGGAGTATCCAACCAAAGCAGCATTCAGGCTGATTTTCCTGCCGATGCCGTGGGCCATTGTTTGCTTGGTGTTCTGTCTTGGCACTTTGGCCGGCCTGGTCGTGCTTGGCCGGCGGAGTTCGGTCCTGAGAGACTTTCCCACTGGGCCGTACAGCCTTGCGCGCACGCAGATGGCGATCTGGACATGGCTGGTAGTATCCAGTTATTTCTTCCTCTTTGTGATGTGGTGGGACCCTCAGGTTCCCATCCCTACTTCGATCATCGGCCTGTTAGGAATCAGCGCCAGCACCTATATGGCAGCGGCTTTGGTCGACCGCACCGGTCCCAATACGCCGCCCGCAGTTTCTAAGACATTCTTAAAGGACATCTGTGGCGGCGACCAGGGAGTACAGCTCCACCGCATTCAGATTATTGCCTGGACGGTAGTTCTGGCGTTTGCGTACGTGATGCACATTCTCACGAAGCTGAGCGTTCCAGATTTCAATCCCACATTGCTGGGGCTGCTGGGGCTGAGCGCCGGAACCTATGTCGGCTTCAAGTTCCCGGAGAATCAGTCGTCTGCGTCTGCGCAAACGCAGCCAGCGGCGCCAATTCCACCGGTACCGCCGCTCTCAGCAGCAGCGGTGGCAGGGGCAGGCGGCGCTGTTGGAAATCCGAATCCGGCAAACCAGGCCGAGCAGAAAAACCAACCGATCAGGTAACTTACCTCTTCGGCCTTGGCCAGCGCGCTTCAACCGTCGTCCCGGTCCCGCCGCGTGGGCGGAGCACGCCTTTCACCACAGCCCAATATAGTTAAGGATGTTAAGCCGGTTAGCACCGCCATCAAAAAACGGGGATAGAGTTTTGGCGGCGGGCTGGTGGGATTATACGCGTCCCGCTGGTAGGCCCAACGCGACGATTTCCGGAAAAGGCCGGAAGGGAAACTTAGCCTAACCCCTCGAACAATTCTGAGATCTTGATCTTTAAACCCTTGGCAACCTTGTAAACGCTTTCCAGAGTGGGGTTGCGCTCTCCGCGCTCAATCCCGCCGATATACGTCCAGTGCAGGCCGCATGCTTCTCCCATTGTTTCCTGTGACCAGTCACGAGCCACGCGTAATTCGCGGACCCGATCACCGAAAGTCCGGTTTATGCTCCGTTTAGCACCTTTGGTCACTCCTGAAGTGTTATTGACTAATACGTATATTTCTAGAGACGATAAGTATTATTTCTGCTAACATGTTGCGTCATGGGAGCGCCACGAAACCAAGACCGAAATCTACGAGGCAATGGCAGTTATCCAAATCGGCCTTTTTGAGCTGATCGTGAGCGCACTTTACAGGCTGGAATCGAAGGGCGTTCCTGGGGACGATCCCCATAAGCAGGAATTGGCCCGAAGAGAGATGTCCGCCAAAATCAACTGCCATACTCTTGCCAGCGGGAACGAGCGCGAATTGGACGACCGAAACCATTACAGCCGTATAAGAGCCAGCGCAGAGAGGCGACGAAAGTCTTAAGAGAAAGGAGGGACGAAAATAAAATACGAGACCCGGAACCGCTATCCGGGTCTTTCTTTTTTAAACTACTTCTTCGGCCTTGGCCAGCGCGCTTCCACCGTCGTTCCGATCCCGCCGCGTGGGCGGAACACGCCTTTCACCACAGCCCACTTTGGCTTGCAGGCGCGCACAACATCTTCCAACACCTGGTTGACAATGTTTTCCTGAAAGATGCCCAGGTTGCGATAGTGCAGCAGGTACTCTTTAAGCGACTTCAGTTCCAAACAGAGTTTGGCAGGCATGTAGCGGACTTCCAGCACGCCGAAGTCGGGCAGGCCGGTTTTGGGGCAGACGGAGGTAAATTCCGGCACGTCAATCAGGATTTCATAAGCAGGAAACTGGTTTGGCCAGGTATCGATTTCAGGGAAATCATGGTCCAAGCCGGCCTTTGCGTGGTCGTCGGTATAGCCTGTACGATGTGACATCAGGAATCTATTGTAACAACCGCTTTTTCAGGACGTAACCGCGGGGGCGGGACGATCATCTAAAATAGAACACCGGCAGGAAAGTTTGGAATCACCCTCAAAGACGAGGGGATTCTGCCATGAACTTCCGAGTTGGATATACGGCACTACTGAATCTAAAGCATGGCGAGAGAAAGCCAAAATAACGGTCGCAGGCGAGTTGTACTGGTGCTGGTGCTGGTAGTGGCAGCTCTGCTGCTGTTTACCGGCATCAATCGCCGCC
>JASLFF010000152.1 GCA_030150795.1 Terriglobales bacterium
ACGCAATCGCGTGAAGTCCTTAGTCTTGCCATTGAGCAATATGAAGCCATCACCAAGATCGAGCCCAAGAATCCGGACAATCACCTCTTGCTGGGGCGGCTCTATTTCCTGAACAAAGATGCAACCAAAGCGGAAAGTGAATTCAAGACCGCGCTGAATCTTGATCCGAGTTCAGAAGAAGCCATCACTAATTTGGCTTATCTCTATAACGACGAGGGTGCAAACAACAAGGCCGCCGACTTGTTGAAGACAGTCCCGGAAGGCCAGCGCTCGGCCAAGATTTATTCCGCTCTTGGAACCACCTACGAGCAGCAAAAAGATTATAAGAACGCCATTGATTCTTTCCGGCAAGCCTTGTCCATGGACAAGGAGAATCTGGACGCGATGCGCGGCCTGGCGCAGAATCTGGCCAATGACAACCAGATTGATGCCGCGCTGGACGAATACCGCACCATCCAGGATGCCGATCCACAGGATGCCACCGCCGCATTGCGTGTAGCGGAAATCTACCGTCGCCAGGGCAAGTTTGATCTGGCGATGGAGAACCTCAAGAAAGCCGCGGCGCTGGTACAGGACTCGCTGGAAATTCCTTACAACGAAGCATTGATCCTGGAAGCACAGGGCAAGTATGAAGATGCCGCGAGTGTCCTGCAGAAGCTGGTAGCGCATCCGCTGCCGGCAAATGCGCGCGCCGGAGACAAGAGCAATCGTGCGCTGTTCCTGGAACGGCTTGGCAACGTATATCGCGAAGCGGGCCGGCCGTTGCTCTCGCTGGAGACATTCCGCAAGATCATCGATTTAGGCGGAGATGAAGCTGCACGCGGCTATCAGGACGTAATCGATTCCTATCGCGACCAGAAGCAGTGGAATGATGCAACAAAGACCGCTCAGGAAGCAGTGAAAAAACTGCCGAATGATAAGGGCCTCAAGTTAACGCTGGCGCAGCAGATGGCCGATAACGGGAAAGCCGATGAGAGCGTGCAACTGGCCAAGTCTGTGCTTAAGGGCGGGCCTGATGATCGCGATTCCTACATCATGCTCTCGCAGATTTACATGCGGCTGAAGCGCTGGAAGGAATCAGAAGACGCAATAGCCCAGGCCGAGAAACTGGCAACGCGTCCGGAAGAAAAAGAATATATCCGCTTCCTGCAAGGCTCCATCTACGAGCGGCAGAAAAAGTATGACCAGGCGGAGCAGGCATTTCGGCAAGTGCTGCAACAGAATCCCAGCAATAGCATGGCGCTGAATTATCTGGGGTACATGCTGGCTGACCGCAATAGCCATCTGGAAGAAGCGCTCACGCTGATCAAGAAGGCATTGGACCTCGATCCGCAAAACAGCGCATATCTTGACTCACTCGGCTGGGCCTATTTCCGGCTTGGAAATTATGATCAGGCAGAAGAGAACCTGCGTCGCGCCGCCGATAAGACTCCCAATGATCCCACCGTCCAGGACCATCTGGGCGAACTCTATGCGCGTACCAACCGCTTCAAGCTGGCGGCAGCCCACTGGGAACGCGCGCTGGATGAATGGAATAAATCAGTGCCGGCAGACGTTGACCAGCAGGACGTTGCCCGCGTGACCAAAAAGCTGGAGAGCACGAAAGTTAAGCTGGCCCAGCAGACACAAAAGTAAAAAGTTTTCGCACACCACCATCAGCCCCTGCGCTGTTTCGACTTTCCGAAATGGTTCAGGGGCTGATTGCGTTCGGAAGATTTTGCATTTTGCCGGGGAAGCTATTCGTCTGGCTTCCAGGGTTTTGCTCGCGGCCACCAGCGCCTGACATTTTTGCAATAGTTCTCGTATTCGTCTCCAAACTTACTGCACAGCGCATGCTCCTCATACAGCAGTACAAACAGATGGAATCCCACAGCCACGGCGAGTCCATACTTCAGCACTCGCACGCTGCCAAAAAGCAGGCCTTGACCAAAGACCAGCGCTGAAACCGCCACATACATCGGATTTCGCACGTAGCGATAAAGACCGGTGACTACCAGATGTCGCGGAGGCGCAATGGGAGCGGGTGTGCCGAATCCCTGAATGGCGAAGCGAGCAAAAGAATCAAGCAGTAATGGAAGGCCGGCGCAGATCAGCAGGAACCGATCGCACGCAAAGCAACGAGCCCTAGCAGTGGCGGCCCCATTTGCCATCGGTCAATCCAGTAAGGAAATAGTACGGCAATGCTGCCCGGCGCGATGGCCAGAAAAATAGCCGACCCGAAAATAGCTGCCGGGCGGTTCATGGTGGGTAGAAGATAGCATTAGATCACGGATTGAAATTGCCGGATCTACGACTGCTTTTCCACGAACGCTACTCGGAAATGCTCCACATTTCGCTCAAACGCGTTTCACTTTGGTTGCGTCAGCTACCCGGCGCAATTTCGGGTGCCTTCCGTGGTGAGTAATACGTTAGAAATGAGCGCTGTGCCACACGCCATTAAAGCCCAGGGACTCGCTTGATCAGACGTCAGGGGAATGACTAGTTCAGGCGGTTTTACGCTCTCTTAGCCGTAACTCCACTTTGCCCTCCACCTGCCGCAGGGTAAAGCTCTTGGCGCAATTGGCGCAAAGCCAGAAGTTTTCAATTGTCTTGTGGTTTACGTGCTGGTCTGTATGAAAGCCAAAAAATCTGCCTCCATCAAGTCGCATCAGCGTTTTGGCGCACTGCGGATTGGCACACTTCG
>JASLFF010000153.1 GCA_030150795.1 Terriglobales bacterium
AAGCAGAATCGCGCCATTTTGCTAGAGTGGATCAAGCAGGGGCATGAACTCGGCAACCATACATATTCACACGCGGATTTAACTGAGCTTACCGTTGAAAGTTTTGAAAAAGAAATCACTGATGGCGAACCATCCGTCCGCATGCTTATGGCTCGCGCGGGAAAATCATTGCACTTTTTCCGCTTTCCCTTTAACCACACGGGTGAAACGGCGGAAAAGCACGACGCCATAGCGGCGTTTCTCCGTCAGCGCGGGTATGAGGTTGCCACTTGCACCGTGGAAAACTCTGACTGGATTTTTGCCCGTGCCTACCGTTTGATGCTGGATCGCCATGACGCTCAATCTGTCGCACGGCTGCGCATCGATTATCTTGAGTACACGCAGCAAGAAATCGAGTATTACGACAAACTGAACAAGCAGATATTCGGGCATGAGATTCCGCAGGTCATTGTGCTGCATGCCAACGGTCTCAATGCCGATATGCTGGACCAGGTCCTGAGGATTTTTGAAAAGTTGAACTACAAATTTGTAAGCTTGCAAGATGCCCAGTCTGATCCGGCCTATCGAACACCGGATACCTTCTTCACGCCATTCGGTTTAATGTGGGGCTATCGCTGGGCCAGGGAGTTGAATGTAAAAGTGGATGGGCGAACCGAGCCGGAAGTTCCAGCGTGGATTGAAAATTATAAATAGATTGGGTGCCGCGCGGTCTGCGGCATCACCGATTCGAGAATCCTGGGTAAAAGAAAAGAGCGGGCAGCGGGCATGACCGGTAATCTTTCGATTCGCCGGCCACGCCTGCAAAGCATCATTGGCATCCGCTGCAGGGAACCATGGTTGTGGTAACAACGCCCGTGGAAGAGATGGAGTGAACGGTATATCCCACCTGAGCGCCCGTCCCGATAGCGTACGCAACAGCCGGCGCCATGCGCAGATCCAGAGTGAAAGAGCCCGACGTGGCGGTGAAATTCCTCTGATTGTGCCAGTGCCCCGCGAGCATGGTGTGAATGTTCAGCGCAGTTAGGGCGTTAATTTCCTCTTTGCGGTATTCGTGATGGATATTGGTGTCATTTTGCACATCGTAAATGGCCCAGTAAGGATTGGTGGAAGGATAGGTGCCACCGCCGGAGAGCGACTGCGGAAACAAGGGAACATGCTGCACGGCAATTTCATTGGCAACTGCCGTCTGCTGTCCCAGCCATGCCAGCATAGTGTCGGATTCAGTCTGTACAGCTGATGGCAGCGGCTGCACGCTGGCCGGAGTCGCGCTGCTGTTAAAAGTGTCATAGTTCCCCAGAAGCTGCGAATCAATCACCATGAAAGTGATGTTATTGATCTTGAAGCTGTAATAATCGTTGCCAAAATACTGGCGATAAGTGGCGATGTTGGTGGTATGGATATCATGATTTCCGGGACAGAAGTAAACTGTTGCCTTCAGGTTGGCGAGCGTATTTTTCGCCGTCGTCCAGGCGCTCGTTGTTTCGCCAATATCTCCTGAAACAATAACAGCATCCGGCTGCGGTGACATGGCATTGATCTGGTTCACCACGGTTTGTAAATGCTGCAGCGCGTTGGGTGCGGTGCTCAGGCCGATGTGCGTGTCACTGATCTGCACGATGGTCGCCTGCGCGAATGCGGCTGGAGACCACAGCAGGAACGCCAGCAAAAGCCTTACTGAACGTTGACATACACAATGCTGTTCCATGTTCTTGCTCCTGTGGTTGAATTCGAGATCAGGACAAAGGTAAACCGGTGCTTGCCGGTAGTGAGCGTGACCGGCAGCGATCCGCTCAACGTGTTTGTGGTGCTGTTCATATATTTCGTGCCATCTACCCAGAGCTGCAGGCTGGTCAGGGTGTCTTGGGGCGGCGTTGCGCTTGCTGACACCTGAACAGGATTCGTGACGGACGTCTCATGAAACGGCGAGCAGATATTGAACATGGCAAGCATGGGTACCGGGCACGATGTTTGCGCCGAACCAGCCGTGAATCCGGTAAGCGCGATAGCAGTAACAACAACACAGCGAAAAAGTCGCATAAGACCTTCCTTTTTTCGATTTGAAAAATTGTTAGTTCCGAATGATTTTCGGAGGTAAGTCGAAGCCCTTCACAATGAAGGGATGGTCCAAATTTGCAGATTTCCTTGGTATGTTTATTTCTGTCGAGCGGCATAGTGCTCTAGATAGGATGATTGTCGAGCAGCTTGGAGCGAAGCAATTTGTTCAAGAAATAGAATCAGCAGCGAGGCCCGTGTGGCGCCGAGCTGCTTGCTTCAGGAGCATGAAAGCTGCTGGCTATAATAAGAATATGGAGCGGTGTGGAGCGAAGCGACAGGATAGAAGACAAAAAGGCGGCCGAAGCCGCCTTTGTTGCTTAGAAAGTTTTTAGACTAGAGAGCGCGAACGTTCTCTGCCTGCCAACCCTTCTTTCCTTTGGTCACAGTGAATTCAACCGCCTGGCCGTCTTGCAGGCTGCGGTATCCGTCAGACTGGATAGCGGAGAAATGCACAAAAACATCTTCTCCGTTTTGGCGTGAGATAAAACCAAATCCTTTTGCGGCGTTGAACCACTTAACTGTTCCTTGTTCCATTTTGCTTTTTTCCTAATTTATTGATTTTTTTTGACGCTGGAAAGATTTATCGAGTTTCGGCAGGTAGCAGAGGCTTCTTGCAGAACATTCAACAATTCTATTTCTAACGCGATTCTAAGGTATCACACCGTGCAGCAATTTGCACCACCTTAGTTTTAGTGCTCGCAATCCCCTTTTTCCCGCTGATTATACAGGACTAATGGCTCTCTGGCGGGTCTTGTCTGTTTCCGCCCTTTAAGATTTTGCTAGCTACTTAAGGCCGCAAGCGTACAATCCTTGCAAAGGACCCATTTTGCGAGACGTGCCGCCCACTCCGGTTACCGGGCCAACCTTGGTGTATAAACGCGCCAAGAGTGGCAGCGCCAGTTTTTTCTGCTCGCGTTGCGGCCTGGATTTCGCCACTACAGATCCTTTGGAAGCCTTTCAGAGCTTTGCCCAACATCAACATGAATGCGCTTCCGCGCATAAAAGACCTCGCAGGACTCGGGCTGTGAGTTAGTCAGTTGAGAGGACGGCAAATCAAGCTGTGGGATTCAACAAAAAGACTTGGTAAATAATTCTTTGAGGCTGTGCTTGTTTTCCTGAAGTCGGGATCTCGGGAGACCTGCGCTACGCTTGCGCTTAGCGGATTACCACCACTGGACTACGTCGCTTTGGCGTCTCTCGACTCAGCATATGCCCGGCGCACGTTCGGGTCAGTTTCCTGCAGCATGGTCAGGTGCAACTTTTCCAACAGCCTTTGTCTTTCCGCGTGCGGATCGCCAAACACCAGTTCGCGGATTGTCAAACGAGAAGGTCCCCGTACAGGCCTCTCACGATAGAACACAAAATTAATGGCGACCAGCCAACAGAACATCCCGTAGTGGTGAGCCAGGTATGGGTCGTAACGGTAAAGCAATTGAATAAGTGCCGCGATCAACAGGGCCACCAGTACCCGTAACCTGCGCCTCATCATGCCGGGAACAAAGGCGCTGGCAAAAAAGACTGCCGTAATCAACGCCATGTCTACGGGTCGGCTCACCACGTTTGGCACAGGCCCATCGAGGGGCCAAGTTAGCCACCATGCCAACCCGGCTGAAACCAGTAGCGGACGAATCAACCTGCCCCACCGGATGGCCGCCACCACCTGGCGCCAGTACCATCTCTTCGATCGGCCCTGCTGAAAGGCCTCGTTCAAGTCACCGGTTAACGCTTCATGGTTAAGCTCGGAG
>JASLFF010000198.1 GCA_030150795.1 Terriglobales bacterium
GCAGTACAACACGAACATTTCGGGAGGCACAGGCCAGGTTTTCGGCAACGGCACATTCGGCGGACTGTTCCAGATTGTTCCTTCGTCCGGCAACAATGGCTCAACCATCACGGATGCGCAGATCCAGTCGGAACTTCTGGCGCAGATCAACGCGGGACACCTGCCGTCGCCAGTTCTGGATGCCGGAGGCAATCCGAATACTCTTTATATGATCTACTTCCCGCCGGGAAAAACGATCTCACAAGGCGGCAGTAACAGCTGCCAGGCCGGCGGATTCTGCGCTTATCACGGCACAACATCGAGCACGCTGGGCGGCCACAATGTTCTTTACGGCGTATTGCCGGACATGCAGGCCGGGAGCGGTTGCGCCACGGGTTGCGGTACATCCACAACGTTCGGCAACTATACCTCTGTGACCAGCCACGAATTGACGGAAGCAATGACGGACGCTTTTGTCGGTATCGCCACCACTTTCTCCGCTCCGTTGGCGTGGTATGACATGACCAATGGCGAAATTGGCGATATCTGCAACGGCCAACAAGGTTCATACGTCGCCAATGGAACCACATACACAATTCAGCTGGAATTTTCCAACTCTGCGAATAATTGCGTTAACTTCCCGGTTGTGTCAGGACCAAACTTCTCGCTGTCGGCTTCACCCAGCAGCTTGACCGTAACGCAGGGAAGCAGCGGCAACTCTACGATCACCGTTACTCCGAGCGGAGGCTTTACGGGAAGCGTATCGCTTTCAACGTCGGCTCTGCCGAGCGGCGTTACCGCCAGCTTTGGCACGAATCCCACAACGGGAACCAGCGTGGTGACTTTCACCGCCAGCTCAACGGCAACCACTGGAACTACCTCAGTAACGATCACCGGCACGTCTGGAACATTGAGCCATACAACATCAATTTCGCTGACGGTAAATGCCACGGCGACGCCAAACTTCTCACTGTCCGCTTCGCCCAGCAGCTTGAGCGTGACGCAGGGAAGCAGCGGCAACTCGACGATCACCGTTACTCCGAGCGGGGGCTTTACTGGAAGCGTAACGCTTTCGAACTCGGCGCTGCCTTCAGGCGTAACTGCCTCGTTCGGCACCAACCCGACAACTTCGACCAGCGTTCTGACTTTCACTGCCAGCTCTACGGCAACCACCGGAACCTCGACGATCACGATTACCGGCGTTTCCGGAACTCTGTCTCACACAACCACCATCAGCCTTACCATCAATGCTGCTGGAGGCACAACAAACCTCATCGTCAATGGCGGATTTGAAACTGGCTCCGCCTCACCGTGGAGTCTCACGGCAGGCGTGCTGAACAACTCCACCGCTGAGCCTGCGCACACTGGAGCATGGGACGCATGGCTTGATGGCTACGGCACAACTCATACCGATACAGCCTCGCAGACTGTCTCCATTCCCGCTGGAAAAACCAGTGCAACCCTGGTCTTCTGGCTGCACATTGACACTGCGGAAACCACTACCACCACGGCGTTCGACACCCTGAAAGTTCAGGTGCTGAACACCGGCGGCACGGTCCTGTCGACTCTTGGCACGTTCTCCAACCTGAACCATGCTACGGGCTACCAGCAGCATTCGTTCAGCATGAACTCTTTCATTGGCCAGACGGTGGTGATTAAGTTCACTGGAAGCGAAGACGTCAGCCTGCAAACCTCATTCGTTCTTGACGACATCGCATTGAACGTTCAATAAACATTTCGAGCATCAAGGTAAATTCTCCGGGGCCGCACATGGCCCCGGTTTTTTTGTTCTCCTGTGTGTCGCCGACCATATAGAGCCGAACTTAGACGGGCCTTCCTTGTGCATGGCTCTGGCGCCCTCAAGCCCCGCGCCTTTCGCGTATTGCGACGGGAGATCGCGCAGCGAATCTGACCGCTCAAAAAAGCGTCAGATGCCACCGCGAACCACGGGCCAGCGCTTGAGGACCGTCTGGTTTCCAGCCTTCCACTTGGAATACTCGGCGCGGAACGTCAATGCGGTATCGATTACCACGGTCAGGTCAGTGTTGTCCTTAAAGCGGATGGAGACGCATTGAAAATCGGAATCGACGCTTAGCTCAACCTTTTCCACTGTGCGCCCTTTGGCCTGCGGGAACTTCACCAAACGCGTGTAAGGAGCTGTGCTGCGCGTCCGGCGGGCCTTTTGCGTGTCTTTTTTACGCGATAGCTTCGGCATGGTCAAAATTCTGCCCCTCCCATTGTTCTTAGGTAATTCATTTGTTCCGTATATGGAACACAATTTCTGCTAAATGTGCAAGTGAGAAATGGACACCGCAAAGACCGTTCAAAGGAAGATTCGAGAATCGCAAGGTGAGCAGACGCATCGTGCCTTCGCCAAGAAGCTCGGCGTTTCCATCGGTTCACTGGCACGTCTTAAGAACACGCCGCAAAACGCCACACTGCGCACTATCGAAAAAATCAGCCGCGCACTGGGCGTCACGCCTTCGCAGTTCCTGGATAACTCGGACACCCACCATCGCAAAGGCCGCTGAGGCCTTCGCAAGTCTTTACTTCGGTTTTCCCGGTAAGAAATAAAACCGCACTGCCAGCAGTACCGCCAGCGCGATTGATCCCATCAATAAATCAAAGGCCGTAACGTCGGTTGCTACCATGCGCCGGGCAATCACAAACATCACCACTTCCACCGCCGCGCTGGCGCGATGGAAAAGCAGCAGCAGCCCCAATTCGCCGGCAATCGCCAGCAAAAGTATTTTCTGCAACAGCTCATGCAGCGTGGCATATTCGTCGGCCACATGCCACAGCTGCGGAAACCCATAATGGACAATCTGGACCAGCGCAATGCTTGCCGCCACCATTACCAGAACGGCAAGCAGGGTCAGGAACACATGGATGAAGTTTCCCATGTGTACGTTTACGTACCGCTCCAGTGCTGTTCCTTCGCTCGCCGCGTCTTTGATGGTTTGGTTTTCGACCGCCATTTATCCTGCGCTTTCTTTCTACGCTAACTATCGCTCCACAATGTGAGTTGCCGGACGATTGGCGGGATGCCTCAGCCATATAAATCGCCCCAGCCGAAGAACCCAGAAATCAACACCAGCCTTGAAATGCAGCGGGCCGTACAATAACGGAAATGCTCATTGCCGCCGGAGTCTCTAGCCTTTCCATCTGGGCCTATCTCGTGCTCGCGCACGGCGGCTTCTGGCGCATCAATCCGGCGCCTTCTCGCCCGGTTTCACTGGGAAATGATTCACGCGGAAATGATTCGCCGCGTAACGACGGGCCAGAAAATCCTGTCCGGGTCGCCGTGATCATTCCTGCCAGAAATGAGGCTGATGTCGTAGGACTGGCTATCCGATCGCTGCTGCAACAGACGGGCGATCAGAAAATTCATATTTTTCTGGTCGATGACGCCAGCACGGACGGCACAGCGCGAGCGGCGCGCGACTCCGCAATCGGCGCAGGGCAGGCGCAAAATCTTACTGTGGTTTCAGGAAGCCTTCTGCCGCCCGGCTGGTCTGGCAAGCTTTGGGCGATGCAGCAGGGAATTGAGCAGGCCGCAAAAACTGCGCCGGATTTCTTTCTATTTACTGACGCTGACGTTGAGCACGCGCCTGATTGCGTCACTACATTGGCTTCGATAGCGCAGTCGGGCCCCTGTGACATGGCGTCATTCATGGTGAAACTCCATTGCCAATCTGTCGCGGAAAAACTTTTGATCCCCGCGTTCGTCTATTTTTTCTTCAAGCTTTATCCGCCCGCATGGATCGCCAATCCTCGTCGTTCAGAAGCTGGTGCGGCTGGCGGATGCATTCTCATACGTCCCGCTGCGCTGGAAAAAGCCGGAGGCATTGCGGCCATTCGGCAGGAAGTCATCGATGACTGCTCGCTCGCGGCGCGGGTCAAGCGCACCGGCGGACATTTGTGGCTGGGAGCGTCTGCCACCACGCGCAGCATCCGTCCCTATGAAGGTTTTTCCGGGATAGGCCGCATGATTTCCCGTAGCGCTTTCAACCAGCTGCGCCACTCCAATATTTTGCTGTTGCTCTCCATGGCAGGAATGGCAGCCACATACCTGCTTCCGCCTGCTCTGGTTTTTTTTACACATCGCATCGCGCCTGCTGCTCTGGGCGGCACGGCATGGCTATTGATGGTTCTCAGCTATTGGCCAGTGCTGCGCCTTTATCGTCTCAACCCATTGTGGGCACTAGCTCTGCCCCTGGCAGCGATCTTCTATGTGGGAGCAACGTTCCACTCAGCCTGGAAGTATTGGACAGGTCGAGGCGGCGAATGGAAGGGCAGGATTCAAGATCCTAAAGAAAGCACTCAAGCTTGATCGAGCTGGGCAACAATTAGGCAGGAATTACAAGGTTTAGTGGGCGCCGCATTCCTGTTTGGCAGTTTCTTCCAATTTCTCTTCACTCTCTTCCGGCTTGTTCACTTTGATTCCTACTGCGGCAAAAATGCGCTCCTTGGTCACGCTCTCGTCGTCTGCAAGCGGTTGCTGAATTCGCGCCACTGCTTCCGATGACAGCGGAGTCTCCATGGGATCGCGCTGCGTAATCGTCCATATCCAGCCCAGTACTGCGATGAGAAATGCAAACTGTCCCACCTCGCCGGCCACGCTCCTCAGCGTTACATCGGTGTAAATGCTTGCCACGAATCTGGTGGTGGACTGCACAGTGAGGTACAACACAAATCCAATGGCAATCTCCGCAATAGAAGACTTCCAGGTAATGCCCAGCTTTTTTGCCTGGACCAGCAGAGTCCATAG
>JASLFF010000735.1 GCA_030150795.1 Terriglobales bacterium
GAAGCCGCGACGTTTGACGGAGGAGGTCGCCGGCAAGGCCCACGTCCTTGTAACAATGGGCTGCGGCGAGGCTTGTCCTTTTGTCCCTGGGCTGCGCGTGATTGACTGGTCTCTTCCTGATCCGAAAGGACAGCCGCTGGACGCTGTCCGTAAGATTCGCGATCAAATACATGAACACGTCAAGAATCTGCTGCGAAACGATTGCTCTAGTTGTTGCTCTGACCTTTCAAGAGGATCGATCCCGCAAGCGATCGAGAAATAGGACACTTTTAGCCATGTGCTCTGCTGGCCTGATCTGCCGCTGCTTTTCCGGCGCATCATGTTTTTAAAATATCATCTTCCATTAACACGCCATTAACACACGTGGCCTAGGATCAATCTTGCGCTGCTGAGTGAAAGGTCCGGCAAAGTGCCGGATGACAAAACGTTTGCCAATATTGAGTTTCAAGGAGGCTGTAATGCAATCCCCCACCTTCCGCTCATCCATCAAGCATCTCGTAGCCAAACTTGAGGAAAAACTAGCCATTCGCATCCTTTGTTTGTTCGTTCGATAGCATTCGCGCCAACTAACCGATTCATGTGCGTCAAAGATTAACCTTCCATTCACATTCCTTTAAACAACGCGGGCTAACTTTGCCCGTGTTTCTATTTCGACTCGTCGATTCGTCCAAGGAGTCTTGGATAGCCTTACGGTGCAGCGGAGCCGATCCTTCGGCTTCGCACAAAACTGCCGAAACACTTTGCAGTTCGCGTGCTCGCCTCAGGACGGTGCGTCGCGGGGGTGAGATGGATCGCTGAGCGTGATTTATGTTAGCGGATACATTCATTCAGCAAATGCTCTCAATGATCTTTCCGGCGATCCCGCTCCCGGACGGTCTTTCTTGGATCACATCAGAGCTGTGATCCCCGCCGCAACGCCCTCATCGCAAAAATAACCGCAAAATATCAGAACACTTTCCGTTCTCCAGCAGTCTTTCTTTACAGGGAAGGCGAGAAATGGCGGGGCAGGCAATTTTGGGAGATACGGTTCTGAAATCGGCGATTGCCATGGAAGCTGCGGCGCCCACAGTTGAAACGCTGGTGGCGGACCATGCCCGAATGGTCTTTCGCATCGCCTACTCCATCCTGCGCAACCATCATGACGCGGAAGATGCAGCGCAGGAATGCTTTCTGCGGGTATGGAAGCACAAGGACCGTCTGCATGAGGTGAATAATCCCAAAACGTGGCTGGCTCGCATTGCGTGGACCACGGCGCTGGACAAAAGACGTTCAAGTCGCGCGATGAGTTCGCTGAGTGTGGTGTCGCTAAGTGATGAGCAATCGGGAGCGGAGCTAGCGCAATCGATTCCAGATTTGGCGGTCGCCGCAGATCAACAGCTTGCGAGTGCGCAGATGCAGCAAACGCTCGAGCGTTTGATCTCGGGTTTGCCGGAGGATCTACGCAACACGTTGCAACTGTCCACGATCCAGGAGTTGAACTCGGCGGAGATAGCCGAGGTAATGAAGATACCGGAAGGTTCGGTGCGGACCAGGTTGTTCCGGGCGCGCAAGCAACTCAAGGAGAAATTGGCGGTCCTGCTGGAGGGGAGAAGACATGGCTGACCAGGAAAAAGATAAGCAGATGCAGATCGATGACATGCTGGATTCGCTGCTGGCCAACTATTCCTCAGCGGAGCCGCGGCCGGGGCTGGAAACCCGGATACTGGCGAACTTGCGCGAGACAGCAGAAAAGAAAGCGCAGTACGCATGGTGGGATTTCAAGTGGCTTTGGGCAGGAATGGTTACGGCAGCGATCATCGTAGCTGCGCTGTTGATCAGCGGACGGCATCGAGTTGCGCCACCGACACACGTGATCGTTAGAACCAGCCAACCGGCTCCACAACCAGAAATCCAGCCGCACGCGCCGATTGCGCAACAGGAAACAGCCAGAGTCCATCGGCACAGACCAGCGACGGCTCCAACAACCCAGCAGAATGTGGCTCTGGCACTGAGGGATCGACCGGCAGTCTTCCCAACGCCAACGCCGTTATCGGAGCAAGAGAAGTTATTGCTCAGTTATTTGGCAGGCACGCCGCGGGAAGAGGTGATCGCGGAAAGCCATCCTGACGAACCGCTAGTGGTGGGCGAACAGGACCAGACGGAAGCCACACCCGGTCTATCGCTTATGCCTCAAGCGCTTATTCCTCAAAAACTCGGCAATACTCGATAAGGAGAGAACCATGAAGATTTTTACCAAGGTGATACTGATTGTGGCACTGGCAAGCAGCTTATTCGGACAGCAGACGCCGGCAAAAGATACAGCCGACCAGCCCGTGAAGGACCAACCATCGAAGAAAGAAATCCTGGCAGGGCGGGACGGCAATACAGATAATTTTTTCAAGCTGGCCTTCGTGATGTATGAGCTGGAGGATGGCAAACGCACCAACCAGCGCGACTACATGATGATTGGCAGGACCGATAATCAGCCTTCGAACATACGGGTTTCTACGAAGGTGCCTATAACTACGATGGAAAAGGGGGGCGACAAGCAGTATACGTATACTGATGTCGGATTGAGGATTAACTGTTCCATGAAGGAACAAGTGGACCGCAGGTTGCAGCTCCACTGCGATATTGAAATCAGCAGCTTTATCCGCCCAGAACAGATTGCCAACGCCACTGGGAATGCCGGCCCGGCAGCGCCGTTCCTGCGAGCCACGCGAACCGACTCCTGGGAGCTTCTGACGATGGGCAAGCCTGCTCTTCTCACCACCGTCGACGACATCAACAGCACCAAACGCATGCAGGTAGAGGTGACGGCGACCAAGCTGGATTAGTTAAATAAGGACGGACAGCAAAGGGCGCTTCGGCGCCTTTTGTTTTTCAGCAAACATCGCCATGATCGGGAAGCGCGGTTACTTGATCCCCGCAAGAATTTCGTAGGACCGCAACCTCGCGGAATGATCGTAAATAGCGGACGCGACCATCAGTTCGTCGGTGCCCGTTTGCTGGACGAATTTCTCCAGTCCGGCCCGAATGGTTTGCGGCGACCCGACAAAAGAGCAGGACAGCATGTTGGAGACATGCGCTTTTTCCATAGGCGACCAGTAAGACTCAATGTCGTCAATGGGCGGTGCAAGCTGGCGGCGCGTGCCGCGGACGGCATTGGTAAAGCCCTGCTGGGCGGAGGTAAAAAGCCGCCGCGCTTCGGAGTCAGTTTCGGCGGCAATTACGTTCACGCCGACCATTGCGTAAGGCTTTTGAAGCTGGGCTGACGGCCGAAATTCCCTGCGATAGACCTGGAGCGCCAGCATAAGCGCATCAGGCGCGAAGTGAGAAGCGAAGGCATAGGGTAGGCCGAA
>JASLFF010000222.1 GCA_030150795.1 Terriglobales bacterium
TCCGTGGACGTGCCCGTAGTGAGCCAGATTTTTGCCAGTGAAGAAGTGCCCTATATGGCGATCCGCCTTGGGTTGGACATGCAGATGGTGCGGGAAATTATCAGCCGTGAAGAGTTGCCTGAACCTGCGGCCGCTTCTCAAGCTCGTGGCATCGCCGTTGGCAGGTTAACTCCTGAGCTGTTGAGCGCTTGCTCGCGGCTGCTGGACCTTCTCCACACGCCGGAAGACATACCATTCCTCAGTAACACGATCCAGAGAGAGATTGTGTACCGCCTGCTGCGTGGTCCGCAGGGAGAGCGCCTCCGTGCGATCGCTACCTCAGGCGATCAAAGCCACAGAACGGCCAAGGCGATTGCCTGGCTCCGCGCCAACTTCAACAAGCCGCTACGTGTGGAGGAACTGGCAGAAATGGCGCGCATGGGAACATCGACGCTGCATCACCACTTCCGCGCCCTCACAGCGATGAGCCCGCTGCAGTATCAGAAACAGCTTCGCCTGCATGCTGCCCGTGACCGCATGCTCATGGACGGGCTTGATGCCGCGAGCGCCGCCTTTGAAGTTGGCTATGAAAGCGCCAGCCAGTTCAACCGCGAGTACAAACGCTGCTTCGGACAGCCTCCGATGCGGGACGTCAAAGGACGCCGCACGGCACAGCCTGCTGTGGTTTTCCGAAGTCCCGAAGCGTAGCTTTTTCTGAAATCCCGACGCGTAGCGAGGGATCCCTATCAGCTTGAGTTATTTCTGGGTTGACAAAACGTGCGATTGATTCTTATCGGGGTACGGTCGCAGCCGGACTCCAGCGTTCGAAAAACGCGGGATCCTGAAACATTTTGGAATCGCTATAGGGATCTCTCGCTACGCTCGAGAAGGTTTACTCATCCCAAAACTTCTTCCACCAGCCTTTTTTCTCCTCTGGCGCTTCGTCATCGAATACCGGCTCGTCGTTGAGGCCCAAGAATCCGCCAGCGCGTGTGGACGCATGTTGCTCTGCAGGTCGCGGGGGAAGAAAACTCTGCCGCTGCCCGGTCGCGGCGCGTTGCGCCACCTTGGCACGCTCGCGACGGAACGTTGCAATGCCCAGGCCGTCGCCGCCAGCGGGCAGCACGGCAATTACCGCGCTTGGCCGGGCCAGAGCGTAGTCCACCGGTCCGCGAAGAAGTGTGTCAATCCTTGTTCCGTGCGCCAGGGTTGAACGAAGAATGGAAGTAGTATCCTGGTCAAAAGCAATCCAGCGTGCCATGGGCAAACCATCCGTGAATATGAACTAAGACGAAGCGGCCTTTAATTGGATGCAAGCTCCTGTTCCCGCGTTTGACCACGTGTTTTCAACCCCAGCGTTGACGCTGGGGTTTGACGATAAAGATGCGCTTCATTTACTCTCCCCGCTTAAGACTTTCTTAACCGGAGAACAACGGGATGCCCAAATTCCTGCTTGGCCGTCGCCAGTTCGCCCTTGGCGTGGCTGCGGTAGCCACTAATGCGCTGATTCCAAAGGGAAACGGGCTGACAATGAATGTCTTGGGCCAGACTACTGCGCCCGATCCCCAATCTCTTGAAGCCAAGACGAAAGCTGCCATGGCCAAGCTTTCCGCCTCCGCCCAGGCCGAAGTAGAGATGAAAGTGGCATCCATCTTCCGCAAATATGGTGACCGGCTCAGCGACGAGCAGAAAGCCGACATCCGCCGCATCATGGCTGAGTCGCAGGAAGGCCTGGAAAAAATGCGCGCCTTTAAGCTTGAAAATGGCGACCAGCCGGCAGACGCATTCCGCGCTTATCGAGGCGAGGCAAAGCCTGGCGCAGCAAAAGAAAAGCTCAGCACCGCAAAAGAAAATGGTGCGACGAAGCCTGCTCAAGCCAAGTCCCAGAAAGAGAACAAATAAATGCTCAGCGAAGACATTCTCTTTCTTTCCGTCACCGAGATCTCCAGGCGCATTCGTGCGCGCCAGCTTTCACCCGTTGAACTCACGGAAAGCTATCTGGATCGAAGCCGCTCGATTGGCAAAAAGCTGAACGCTTATGCCACACTTACGCCCGACCTTGCGTTGCAGCAGGCGCACGCGGCGGAAAAAGAAATCGCGGCAGGGAAGTATCGCGGGCCATTGCACGGAATTCCTTACGCAGCCAAAGACCTGCTCGCTGTAAAAGGCTATCCCACAGGCTGGGGCGCGCGGCCTTACGCTGACCAGCGCTTTGATTATGATGCCACGGTCATCAAAAAGCTTGAAGCCGCCGGCGCGGTGCTGCTAGGCAAAGCAGCGATGATCGAGTTGGCCGGCGGCATGGGATATCGCTTTGCCTCAGCGTCAGCAACCGGCGCGGCAAAAAATCCCTGGAACACTGATTATTGGACGTGCGGATCGTCGAGCGGCTCTGCTGCGATTACAGGCGCAGGTCTGGCGGCCTTTGCCATTGGTACTGAAACCTGGGGATCGATCATTTGTCCTTCAGGATTTTGCGGGCTCAGCGGCCTGCGCCCCACGTACGGACGCGTGAGCCGAAGCGGCGCAATGGCTCTTTCTTACACCATGGATAAGATTGGCCCCATCACTCGCAACGCCGATGATTGCGACCTGGTCCTGAAAGTTATTTCCGGCCATGACGCAGAAGATCTGGGCTCGCTGCCGGAAGCCGCGGCAAAATATACTGGCGCGCCTGAAGTGAAAGGCAAGCTGCGCGTAGGATGGCTGGTGAACCAGTGGAAAGAAATCTCACCGGACGTAAATCAGGCCGTGATGGCCGCGCGGCAGGTGCTGGAAAAGAGCCCGTCGATCGATCTGAGCAACACCACTCTGCCCGATGGTCCTTGGGAGACTGCGGCAGGATTAGTAGTTTCCGTGGAAGGCGCAACTGCGTTTCGCACGCTCATTCAATCAGGACGAGTAGCTGAACTCAACGATCCGCTGGGCAAAATTGGTGGCTACATGAATGAGGAGATCAGCGCATCTGATTTCATTCTGGCCCAGCGCATCCGCGCCGTTTTGCAAGTGAAGATGGATGAAATTTTCCAGCATGTTGACGTTCTGGCGACTGCCTCGCTGCCGGTGACCGCCAGCAAACTCGACGCCAATCTGGACGAAGCGTTAACCTTTGCCGATCCCATTGGCGGCATCGGAAACATCTGCGGGCTGCCGGCGATCAGCGTGCCTTGCGGCTTTGGCCAGCACGGCCTGCCGGCGGGCATACAGTTTATTGGCCGCGCGCTGGATGACGCCAAGATCATTCAGGCGGCGCGCATTTTCCAGCGCCAGACAGACTGGCACCGCAAGCACCCTAGCCTTAGCTAACCTCAATCAGCTAGAGGGGTATTTTGGTAGAGGCGCAGTTTGTAAATGGTTCATCGCTTGCGCGATGACGTTTGCCTAAAGGCCCACGATTCGCTAGCGAATCGTTAAACGCTGACACTCGTAGTGAGCCAGTTTTCAAACTGGCTCACACCGGGTATTTCACCTGAGTGCGCGTCTAGCGGCTACTGTGCAATACTACATGGGTTGCCGCGTATCCTCGATTGCCTGGAGACGTGCATCCAATGATCCAGAATGTCCGCTGATTTCCTGACCGGAACACGGTTTAATCCGGAACCGCTGCGTGAGTCTATCCTGCGGCACATTCATTACGCCCTGGCACGCTCCGGCGGAAATCAAGTTCCGCGCGAGCTTTTCAAGCCCCTCTCTCTCACCATTCGCGACTACCTGATCGATGGCCTGCTCAAGACCGAACGGCTCTATCACGAAGCGAACGTCAAGCGCCTGGGCTATCTCTCAATGGAATTCCTGATGGGGCGCTGGCTCAGTGACAATCTGTGCAACCTTGGCCTGGGCGAGCAGTGCCGCACCGTGCTGGCGGAATTTGGCGTGAAGCTGGAAGACGTCTTGGAAGTGGAGCCGGACGCGGGCCTTGGCAATGGCGGCCTTGGCCGGTTGGCCGCGTGCTTTTTGGAATCGCTGGCCACCATGGGCATGCCGGGATTTGGTTACGGTATTGACTACGAGTACGGCATGTTTAAGCAGGAAATTGTTGGCGGCTTCCAGCGGGAAAAACCGGACCAATGGAAGTCTGAAGGAACGCCGTTTTACATTGAGCGGGCGCAGGATTTTTGCACTGTGCCGATGTATGGCCGGCTGCAATCGTCGCGTGATTCGCACGGCAACCGGCGGCAGAGCTGGGTGGACAGCAAGATTGTTGTCGGCGTGCCGAATGACATGCCAGTGGCGGGCTATGGTGGTGAGACCGTAAACTTTCTGCGCCTGTTCACGGCGCGAGCGTCAGAAGATTTTGACATTGAGATTTTCAATCGCGGTGATTACATTCGCGCCGTCGAGCAGAAGATTGCCTCGGAAAATATTTCCCGCGTCCTTTATCCCTCTGACTCCGTGCTCTCCGGCAAAGAGCTGCGGCTGAACCAGGAATATTTTCTGGTTGCCTGCGCGTTGCGCGACCTGTTGCGCAATTACATGTCAACGCACAGCGGCTTTGACGATCTTCCCGCCAAGGTCGCAATCCAGATGAATGATACGCATCCCAGCCTGTGCGTGGCTGAGCTGATGCGCCTTTTGGTGGACGAGAACCTGCTCGATTGGGACCATGCCTGGGAGCTTACCGTGGCCACGCTGGGCTATACCAACCACACGCTGCTGCCGGAAGCGCTGGAAAAATGGCCTGTCTCGCTGATTGAGCGCGTGCTGCCGCGCCACACGGAAATAATCTTCGGCATCAATCATCAATTCCTGCGCACCGTCGCGCGGAGTTGGCCAGGAGACATCGACCGCCAGCGCCGCATGTCGATCATTGAAGAAGGCCCGGAAAAGCAGGTGCGCATGGCCAACCTAGCCATTGTGGGCAGCCACGCTATTAACGGCGTTTCGCATTTGCATTCTGAGCTCATCAAGAGCGCGCTGGTGCCGGACTTTGCTCAGCTCTGGCCGGAGCGCTTTAGCAACAAGACCAATGGAGTCGCCCCGCGGCGCTGGATATTGAAGGCCAATCCCGGCCTTTCCGCGCTGCTTACCCGCACCGTAGGCGAAGAATGGATTACTGACCTGGAACGCGTGCGCGCCATTGAAAAAGGGGCCGGTGATCCGGCTTTCCGAGAGGAATTCCGAGAGATCAAGCGGCACAACAAAGAAAAGCTGGCGCGGGAAGTCTTTAACACTACTGCCGTGGCCATAGATCCGCAATCAATGTTTGACGTTCACGTAAAGCGCATTCACGAGTACAAGCGCCAACTCTTGAATGTGATGCGCGTGATCCACGAATACCTGAGCGTGG
>JASLFF010000292.1 GCA_030150795.1 Terriglobales bacterium
CCCATTGTTCATCCGCTGCTGCAGAAGCAATCGCACTACATGAGCGGCGACAATGAGCCGCCGCAGCCCACGTATCTAGGGAGCCGAATGGACCTGCGCGAAGGCATTCAGACTCTCACGATGGACGGCTCTACAAATCGCTGCTCGCTTCCCGGCCTGAACGCCGACGATCAGCGCCACGTTTACTACTACTGCCTTCTGCCAAATTTCTTCCTGAACCTGCATCCTGACTATATGCTCACGTTCACCATGTGGCCCAAAGCTGCGGACCAGACGGACATCATCTGCGAATGGCACTTCCACCCTAACGAAATCCGCAAGCCGGGATTCAACCCGCACGATGCCGTGGGATTTTGGGACATCACCAACAAACAGGACTGGGCGCTCTCCGATCTGGCGCAACAGGGAATCAGTTCTAAAGGCTATCAACCGGGCCCATACTCCAATCGCGAAGAGCTGCTGCTGGCGCTGGACCGGTTCGTCCTCGATCGCACTGACAAAAAGCGGTAACCACAAGGTCGAAAAACCGATTTTCATGTGCTTGCGCGGGCCGAAGGCCCTAGATGACAAAAGACACGAAGCGGCACAAAGGTGTTGCGATCGATCCTTAGCGTCCTTCGTGGTAAAAGTGTCTTTCTAAAACTTTGCCAAACTCTCCATCGCTTTAAACAAGTCTTCTGACTGGGGCAGGATCACATCTTCCAGAATCGGCTGGTATGCGACGAAAGTGTCAGTCGCTGTTACGCGTTTTACTGGAGCGTCAAGGTCTTCAAACAGCTCGTCGCCTATGCGCGCTGCGATCTCTGCGCCGTAACCCCAGCTCCGCGTATCTTCATGCACCACGAGAGCTCGACTCGTTTTGCGAACAGATGTGGCAATCGCCTCCCAGTCATACGGGTTCAGCGTGCGCAGATCAATCAATTCCACGCTTACGTTCTGCTCGCGTTCAATTTTCTGGGTCGCTTGCAACGCTCGCGGAACAGTAGCGCCGTAAGTAATCACGGTAAGATCCTTGCCTTCTTTCACAATTTTCGCTTTGCCAAACGGAATCATGTAATCTGCGCCGGGATACGGGGCGCGACCAAAAGTTTCACGGTAGAGACGTTTGTGTTCCAGGAAAATCACAGGATCATCGCAGCGAATCGCGGTGCGCAACAGACCGTTAGCATCCGCCGCATTCGACGGGAAACAAACTCGCAGCCCGGGATTATGCGTAAACAAGCTTTCTCCGCACTGTGAGTGATACACTGCGCCGCCGGTGAGGTATCCACCAATGGCCACACGAATCACCGCCGGGCATGAGAAGTTTCCATTCGCGCGCCAACGCATCACCGCGAGCTCGTTGCGAATCTGCTGATACGCAGGCCAGATGTAATCAAAGAACTGGATCTCAACCACTGGCTTGAGCCCGCGCGTGGCCATGCCAATGGCGCGACCCACAATGTTGGCTTCCGCCAGAGGAGAATTGAATACGCGCTCACCGCCAAATTCCATCTGCAAGCCTGAAGTCAGCTTGAACACGCCGCCTTTGCCCTTGAGTTGCTTTTCTTTGAGATATTCCTCACGGCTGCAATCCGCCACGTCTTCACCAAACACCACAATGCGATCATCACGGCGCATCTCGTCTTTCAGGCACGCGTTGATCAGGTCGGCCATGGTCTTGTCGCCACCTTGTGGCTGTGGCTCCGTTGCCATTTTGGTGGGATCAAGGTCCTCAGAATAAACGTGCCGGTAGATCGAGTCCGTGGTGGGAAGCGCAGCCTTCAACGCTTCGTCGGTTGCGGCTTCCACTTCCTGATCTACAGACTTTTCCAGCTTGTTTACGCCCGCTTCATCCAGAATGCCCTCGCGAACCAGAAACATTTGCAGACGAGTCACAGGATCACGCTTCGCGTCCTTCTCTCGCTCTGTATCAGGGCGGTAGAGCCTTTCGTCATCGGAAAGCGAGTGCGAATAAGGCCTCGTGACATGCCCGTGGACCATCGCCGGTCCCTTGCCGGCACGAATGTAATCCACTGCGCGCTTGCAGGCGGCATATGAAGCCACGATATCGGTGCCGTCGCAATCTTCCACCAATAGGTTCGGAAAATTGCTGACCAGCCTGGAAACGCTTCCACCCGCTGTCTGCACTTCCACCGGAACAGAAATTGCATAGCCATTGTCTTCAATCAGAAAGAGGACAGGCAGCTTGAGATTGCTGGCAGAATTCATGGCTTCCCAGAACTCGCCTTCGCTGGTGGTGCCTTCGCCGGCAGAAACGTAAACCACTTCGTCGCCCTGGAACGTTACATCCTTGAATTGCCGGTAATCGCCGTCATGCTTCTTTGCAGCTTCCGGATGCCTGCCAAAATAGCGGCCAGCCTCCGCGCAACCCACCGCCTGCAGGAACTGCGTCCCCGTGGGTGAGGATTGGTTTACTATGTTCAGCTTCTTATGTCCCCAGTGCGAAGGCATCATCCGGCCGCCTGATGCAGGATCATCGGCCGCGCCCACCCCTTCCAGCAGTTGCTCGTAGGGAGTCATCCCAAGCGCCAAACAGAGCGCGCGGTCGCGATAATACGGGTAGAACCAGTCATAACCCGGTTTTAGATTCAGGGCCGCCGCCACGGTCAGCGCTTCATGTCCAGCGCTTGAGATCTGGAAGAAAATCTTCTGCTGATTTTTCA
>JASLFF010000331.1 GCA_030150795.1 Terriglobales bacterium
CTGCTGGATCGCGGCGTGGTGATGGCGTTTGCGCATATCCGCGGCGGCGGCGATATGGGCAAGCCTTGGCACGATGCGGGCCGCATGATGAACAAGATGAACACCTTCACCGACTTCATTGCCTGCACGGAATATCTGGTGGCAAACAAATATGGCGCCCGGGACAAGATTGCCATAGAAGGCGCATCGGCGGGTGGATTGCTGATGGGCGCGGTTACCAACCTGCGTCCTGATCTTTTCAGGGCGGTAGTTTCACACGTTCCATTTGTCGATGTGATGAATACGATGCTGGACGCGTCCTTGCCGCTGACCGTCGGCGAGTATGAGGAATGGGGCAATCCCAACGAGAAGGCAGCCTACGATTACATGGTGAAGTATTCACCGTATGACAACCTGAAGAAGGGCGCATATCCGGCGCTGCTGGTGAAAACCTCTTTCAACGATAGCCAGGTAATGTATTGGGAGCCGGCAAAATACGTGGCCAAGCTGCGCACGCTTAAGACCGACAAAAATGTACTGCTGCTGAAGACCAACATGGCCGCGGGCCATGGCGGCTCGTCAGGACGGTACGACCACCTGAAAGAAATTGCGTTTGACTACGCGTTTATGCTGACGCAGCTGGGTGTTAGCACTCAGTAGTCAGCACTCAGCGCTCAACCATAAATGCTCAGACAATTTCACCGCAACGATCGCAAAGGATTTTTTCTGAAATCTCGAGCGGAGCGAGAGAACCCTATGACTACTAAGGAATCCTGGGATCAGAACCAAGTGGCATCTGGTTAAAGGATCTTTCAGCGGGTAGGGTTCCCTCGCTCTGCTCGGGACAAGGAAAACTACGCCGCCGGTTTGCGGCCCTTCTTTAATTCTTCTTCGGTACGTTCGCGCGTTTTGCCGCTCTCTTCGCGCTTCAAGGGATCGGTGCCAGGGTCTTCACCTTCAGACTTGCCGGTTTCAGGATTGGCAATGTAAAGCAGATCGGAAAGGTCGCTGGCATGTTCTTCTTCTTTGCGGAGAAGTTCTTCCACCAGCGTGCGGGTGGTTGGATCATTGCTGCCGAAATAGCGGACCATCTCCTGGTAAACCTCAATTACCATGCGCTCGGCGATCAGGTCCTCGCGGATCATCTCTGCCAGGGTTTCACCTTCAACGTACTGTGAAATAGAACGCTCCAGCAGACCCTTGGGATCAAAATTTGGCTTGCCGCCCAGTTGCTGGATACGCTCCGCCAGTGAGTCGGCGTGCTCGCGCTCATCATCCGCATGCTCCTTGAATTCATCGGCAACGCTCTTGGCGTGAACGCCGGTGGCCATGAAGTAATGGTGCATGTAGCGCAGGACGCAGACAATCTCCGTGGCCAGGGCTTCATTCAGGATTTCAATGGTTTTACTTACATCGCCTTTGTAGCTTTCGGTGACTGCGCCATCTTCCATCTTGTGAATGGCGCGCTGCCGGATCTCCTGTATATCTCTAACAAAATGTGGCATAAGTTTCCTCGTCGGGCGGGATAATTGGAAGTAACAGAGATAAGATTGCCGCCACACCAAACAGGATGTCTCACCATGTTGGCCAGTAAGCCCTTACGTAAAAGGATGGCGGCGAAGGCCAAAGTGGAACCAGTTGTCGCGCAGGGATTTATAAGTTCTTAATGTGCGATATTGAACAATAATTTGAACTTGTGGAGTTGCAGCCAGATTACCTGCTATGATTTCTCCGTCCTCGACTCTGATAGACACGTCGCCTGTTAGTGCCTGCCTATTTCTGCTGAGAACGAACTTGAAAGTTAGTAAAGGACTTCCATGAAGAAGATTTTTGTAGGTAACTTTTCCTTCAGTCTTTCTGAAGATGAGCTCCGGTCTCTGTTTGCGCCGTTCGGAGCTGTTGACAGTGCGACGGTTGTAACCGACCGTGCCACTGGGCGATCACGTGGCTTTGGCTTCGTGGAAATGCCGAATAACGATGAAGCGGAAAAAGCCATCACCGCCCTGAACGGCAAGGATTCCGGCGGGCGGGCGCTGACCGTGAACGAAGCGCGTCCGAAAGTTGATCGCGGCGGTCGCGGCGGCGGAGGAGGCGGCAGGGACGATTATTCCGGCCATGCGCGCCAACCTCGCGAACCTCGCTGGTAAAAGATCCCCAGAGCGCAGCGGGCTTGAGTGAAGAGCTGCTGCGCATTGCAATTTACTCTCAAAATGATTGCTTCACGCATGATCAGGGGCAACACTCGCTCGCGGTCAGAGCGTTGCTGTGCTTCAGTTATTCTCCATTCCCGCTCGACCCACAAACCGGCTGCCCAGAAATCAAGAAAGCGCGGACGAACAAAAACGGCCGCACCCATTTAAGGATGCGGCCAGTTGAGGAGCGTACTGAGCTGGTATTCCTCTTAGCGGATACGGCGGGCGATCATTTGCCACGACGTTCCGTTCCAGAAGAGCAGACCGCGTACCTGGACCGTAGCGCCGTTTGCCACCGCTACGCGGCTATCGGTTGATGCGTTCTTGGTTACGTGGACCACAGTCTGTCCGGAGATGGTTCTCAGGGCTGAATCGGTGGCCAGGTTGATGTCAAAGGTGTTGGCTGCGGCATTTGCTACCACACCGGAAACACCTTGCTGCTGCAGGTTGATTTTGTCCGGGCTGATGGCGCCATTGGCCGGGGGCACTGCCGCGTCCGTGTCAACTTCAATCCGCTGGCCCTGATGGATGGTCGTTGCGTCGAAGGGGAACGTTGCGCTGGGCAGGCCGCCGCCGAAGCCGTTGCCGGCTTTTACGCGGAACTTGCTGGCGTTGAGTCCGGCGATGTTAACGCTGAAGCTTGCGCCGACCTTGGTGTCATCAAATCCGTTGCCGATGCCGTCC
>JASLFF010000364.1 GCA_030150795.1 Terriglobales bacterium
CCAGTGGAAGCTCGCGCCCCGCGTACTCGGCAGTGCCATCGAGCCAAAGGTCATATTTCGGTACGTACACAATGGCGTGATTGAACACGGCAATAGAAGCCGGTTCTGCCGCCACGTCACCCAGAGAGCGTGTGCGTACCAGCGCTATCTCGGCTTCGATTCCCGCGGCCCGCAGCAACGCAATCATCAAGCTCGCTTTATCTTTGCAGTCACCAAAGCGCCGCGCATAAATCTGCGCCACCGGATAAGGCTTGTAGCTGTAAATGCCAAATTCCAGCGCGACATAATGCGTGCTTCGCAGCACAAACTCCTGGATAGCCGAAATCTTTTCTTTATCTGTGTGAAGCCCGCTTGTCACTCGTGCCAGTTCATCCTGGAGCTCCTGGTCCAGCGCAAATTGCGGACGCACAAGGTCCGCATACCACGAACCAAGCTGTTTCCAGTCACCCATGGTGGAGACGTGTACATAAGGGGAAATTTCCGTTATGCCGGGACTGCGTGGCTCGCGCGGCAAGGCGGGAACGGAGCGCGACTCCCATACAAAGACCTGCGAGCCATTGCGCTCGGAAACATTTGCGGGCGCGATCTTTTCCGCGTGGACAAAAATCTTCTGCGCGGCCGGCGCGATCAGGACGTATCTCTTCAATTGTTCTGGCCCGCGGCCGGCAAACAGCACCAGCTCACCAAAATATCCGCTATACGGAGCAGAACGGCGCCTGGGCGCCAGCGAATACTCCAGCTCAACCACATCGCCTTTCTCCAGTCCCGCAAAGCGGAGTTGGTGCAGGCGCATGTCGTAATACATTGAACCCGGCGAGTCGGTGTATTCGCGATCGCCCAATTCCTGCGCGTCCAGCACTAACCCGTTGTGCTTCCAGGCCCGTGCATGGATCACACGCAGTTCTTCCGTGGAAGGTGAATAGCGAATCGTGCTCACGCGATGCACATCCAGCGCAGACTCAGATCCAACAAAGAACACCTGCTGAACATGTACCCGATCCAGACCGCTGGCAAGAAGTTCCTGCACACGAACATCAGCCAGCGCCGTATCGTTCGGTTCCGGCGGATGAGTAAATGCGTCCTTGGCCAGCATTCCGGGATCGGCCAGATATTGGGCGTCCATCGTCAGCATGTCAGGAGGCGCTGTGCTGAACGCTTTTGTCAGCTCCTGGTGAGCTTCATTATCAAGATGAAGCTCTTCATCAATCTGGGCCAGACGGCGGTGTGCGTCAGGATTTTTTTCATCCAATGCAACCAGCCTCAGCAGGGATTTCCTGCCGCCTTCAGCATCGCCACAATCGATCTGCACTTGCGCCAGCCGCGACCATATATCGGACTGGTTCGGCTCCAGTCGAGAAAGAGCGATGTAATCCGCCTGTAGGTCATACTTCATATGCCGGCGTTCATGGAAGCGCGCCAGCAGTTCAAGCTGCTCACGGTTGTCGGACGTGTCTGTCACCACGGAGGCGGCCAGCCGGGCGGCGTCATCCAGTAGGTCCATCTGTTCGTAATCCAGCGCAAGCCGCGACTGAAGCCACAGCGGGGAAGGCCACTCCTTTTCCAAACGGCGAAATTCAGGGAGTGCCTGGGAGCGAAGCCCTAAATTTAAAAAGAGGCCGGCGCGGCGTTCACGGATAACAAAATCATTGGGCGCAGCTTGCGCGGCCCCAGCCAGCACGTCACGAGCTTTTTCCAACTGCTGCCGTCCAATGTAATAAGTCGCTAGTTCCACGTTCAGGCGCTGATTGGAAGGCTCAAGCGAGAGGCCGCTGCGCAGGGCCGCAAATTTGCGCAGAGGATCGTCAAGAAATTGGGCGGCACGGAGCCAGCGAGTGGCTGTGGGGTCCATTCCGGCGGCCTGCAACATGTGGCCGGCGGCTTCAGATGAACCGGCCAGGTGCTCCAGTTCGGCAAGAGTTTCGTAAGAAGCCGCGTTGCCGGCAACCGTGCGGGCTTGTGCCAGCACGCCTTGGCGGGATTCTACGACAGCATACCAGTGCTGCGCGTGGGGTTGTGCCGGCACCTTGAAAACGCTGAGATCGTCAATATAGGCGGCCGCTTCGTTCTTGACTAAAGCATCTTCCGCGGCCGATTGCCGGATGTTCTCAAGGAAAAGCTGAACCTGGCGGCGATCATCAACAAAGTCCCGCAGACGGCGGACGTGGTCAAGAAGAGCCAATTTTTCCAGCTTGCCGGCGGCAGGCCATTGCGAGCGCAGATTTTCCAGCTCTAAATCGTAGGGATTGCGAGATTGGGCGCAAAGCGCCAGGGACGACACCAGCAGACAAACCAGCGGCATTTGTCGCAGCAGGTTTCGCATAAACATCTTCCGGGGAAAGAACCTTAAGCCGTTGAGGGGAGAATACGAGTACCCCAGGCGGCTGTTTCACCGCCCGGGGAAAATCGCAAATCAGTTAAGTCGCCTTCCCCATTCGGCTCCGTTTCCCCCAGGTTTTTAATCTGCCGTAGCCGGAGAGGTCAGCTCAACTCTTCATGATTGGTTAAGGTGAGATGAGTATCCAGCTACTTACCATTTTCGGCCATTCATCGAAAAACCTAGAGGATAGGTAAATAGACCTTAGGGACCATAGAAAGGCTGACATCCCGGGGTTACGGAGGTTCATCTGACAAAGCGGAACTGGAGGTTTAGGGCCC
>JASLFF010000377.1 GCA_030150795.1 Terriglobales bacterium
GTGACGGAGACGACGATAAAGTCTTACGGCGCCAATGAGAAAAATGCAGAATAATATGCTGCTGCAAGCCAACCTCAGTTCGCGCTGGCTCAAGATGCTGAGCTCAATCGCCTGTAAAGAGAAGAGGGCCGTGAAAAATAAAATCCATGATGATGTGGTTGATTTGTATTTGAAATGTGCTGCTCTGCTCACGTGCATGATCCCCGCTGAAGCATTTAGTTCAAAGTGGCGGTTGCTGAGAGTATATCCTTTATGAGGAACTTACCCATGCTCGACTGTTAGTTTTGCCAGCCACGGTTAAGAACAAATTTATACTCCAAGAATCGGATTGACCGTGTCCTGTGCTTCTGAGCAAGACTAATGTTTGATTTGTCTAGACGGCTACAGACTTACACTACAGACTTACATATGAATTCACGGCAGGGGGCGTTTCCGAATTCACGGTGCTGTCCCCGACTTCCTGGGCGAGAGTTTTTTCCAGGTACCTGAATAGTTTTTGCCGCCAATGCGCCTCAAAACACTTTGTGGAGCAGAACATTCGTCTGGGACTGCTGGGCTTAAAATCACCAGGCACAAAGATTGTTGAACATTTCCCATAGAAGCATTTCTTGAAAGGTTGAAATCCGAACTGCGCCAAAAGTTGGTACTTAAAGGGGTCGGGCTTCACTTTCCTTACCCTGCCAGAACGCGAAGTCTTTGTGACCCTCTCGCAGATTGGCGTCGAAGAACTACTCTCCTGCGCAGCTAAATCAGCCACCAGAATTGATGGATAGATCAAGGCCGACACTTTCGCCGTCAGGCAGAAGTCTCCGCCATTGTGCAAGGAATCTCCATTGCGGATGTGGCTGGATTTTTGCAGGGCGGTTGCATGTGACGGGCGCTTGTCTTTCGTGGATGCAACTTGCGCTATGCTGCTATACCGGGCCGTTGCGTGTAGCAGCTCCTGTTGTTCTGGGCGCGATCCATTCATGTGCTTGTCTAGTCTGGGCATATGTCACACAAGCGGCGAGGCAGCTTTCCCGCGGCCTCGCCTGGGGCAGGTGCTGACGCCGCTGGGAGTCAACATCATCGCCTTGGCTCGCACTGTAATCACCGATTACGTGGAGTTAAACTGTTACATCTGTCAGTCTGCAGACCGTTGGTTCATTTGGCTGCGTGGCCCATGGCTTTGGTCCCCAGCAGGGCGAGCAGGTCGTCGCGATTCTGGTTCGCGTCATGCTTTTCGGAGATGTACTGAATTTCTGATTTGCAAAAAACGCAGCGCGCTTCATGGACAGCTCGCAGGTCCTCGCTGGGCGCAGTCACCACCATAAAAGAACGCAGGCACTCAGTGCAGGTAATTAGCGCAAAGGATGTCCCATTGGTGTCGATACTAATTCGGCGAGCCCAGACGAGTGTCTTTTCCGCCTCATGGCAGTCCGCTCTCTGAATTAGCTCAGCGGCGATCTGAAAAAGCTCGGCAGGTTTTCTCTGGCCCTTGCCATAAAACGCGTCGGCCATCACTCCTTCAGGTGCAGTGTCTCCTTCATACGAGCCGCTCATGGCTATGACCGCTATCCGTGGAAACCGCCGGCGGACAATGGTGAGAAATTCGCGACCGGACATGTCAGGCATATCCAGATCACATAGCAACAACCTTGGGGCTTCTCTCTTGATTATCTGAAGTGCCTCAAAGCCGTTTTGTGCTGCTTGTGTCTCATAGCCTGCCGCAGCCAGAAGCAACGTCAGCGTCTGCCGCACACCCATGTCGTCATCAACCACAAGGACTTGCCATTGCTTTTTCGGTGGAGGTGACGGTCTCTTCCAACCCGCCGCCACTTTGACTTCGGCATTCTTCAAAGCTCGTTCAACCGCTCGCTCAATTGAAACCATGCACACTACTCCTCGCACTCTTAAAGTCCAGCGGCGCTGAATGCCCCGGACGTAAATTCAGGTTTTCAGCTTTCCTCTATCTACACTTCTGTGGAAATGCGTCCTACTGGAAAAAATGACAGGGAGAGGAAGGCAGTTACGAGGGGATTGCGGGGTAACGGGCAAAGATCCGCGCACTTTCCTTTAAGTCCTGGAAAGACAGAACCACGCTGATTCTAAAAGAGCACGTCGATAAGAAAAAGCTTAGTTGTGCGGGGAAAAGTAGCCTTGCTTGTTATATACGTGGAGCGTCGGGCCCGGCACGGTTTGGATTACCTGCACTTTGATCTTGTGCCAGGGCGCATCCTGCGCGCCATGACCGGGTGAATAGCCTAGAACGTATTGGCTCCGAAGCTCCCGGCTTAGATTCGCGGCGATTTCGGGAAGCTTCTGCACGTCATTGATGGTGATTGTGCGTCCACCCGTCGCTTCTGTAATTTCAGTCAACAGGCGCTCTCCAGTCCATTCCTCATATGTCTTAAACACTTTCGAAAAGATTCCGAGACCATAAATTTCCACGTCCGCTTCCTGCACAATGCGTCGAATTTCATTTTTCGCATAACGGCTATGGTTATCTCCGCCATCAGAGATAATCACAAGCGCGCGCCGGCTGTATTGCGCCTTCTGCAGCCTGCCCAGTCCCATGTAAATTGCATCGAGAAGCGCCGTATTGCCATGGGGGAACGCGAAAGCCAGCTTGTCTTCAATGCTTGCTGTCGAATGAGTTGCATCGGCAAGCATGGCCGGGTAGTCAGAGAAGCCAATCACAAAATAATCATCGTCAGGATTGCAGTTTTCGAAGAACTGATGCAATGCCTGCCTTGCCGTATCTATCTTGTCTTTCATGCTGAAGCTTAGGTCCAGCAGAATTCCTACAGAGATCGGAGCATCCTCCGTGGAGAAATACCGGATGTCCTTCTGCTCGCCGCTCTCAAACAATCTGAAATTGTTTTTTCCCAGGGTTATCACAGGACGGTTCGCCTCATCCATTACAGTCACCGGAACAAGAGCAATGTCAACATCCATGCGCATGGGCTTGGCCCGATAAACGCCCTGCTTGGCGGTCGATGGATCGCTTCGGTCATCATTGATTGTCGGCGGATTTATATGAACTGGAGTTTGCGCGGATGCGGTCCGGACAAATGCCGCCGCAAAGAGGCAAAACAGCAAAAGACTGAAAGAATGACCGCTGAACATGGAACTCCCTAAATGAACACACTATCGTCGCCAGCGGCGCCATCAGTATAGCCCAACAACCATGAAAAGCCCACTGGAGGTTTTGTCAGGTAGGTATTCTCTTTTGAACGCGCAGATCGACTTCCACAACACCTTCTGTGATGAAAGTTCAAGGCTCCTGACATGCAGGTTCTCCTCATCAGCATTGTGCGACTTGAAGCTCTTTGTCGTTCTGGCATTTCTGACAGTTATTAAGAGGCACTCAGCCGGAAGAGTATGGAATTGGCTCGACCATTGGGGCCAGATTCGAGTTCAAATAGGAGAAGCGACATGAAAAAGATTATGTTCGGGGTTTTGTTTTTATTTGCAGTGAGCGCATTTGCCCAGGATGAGCCAAGATTTGAAACTTACCTCGGATATTCTTTCACGCGCGTAAACTCCGGGATCAACGTTCCTGCATTTTCCGCCCAGGGCGGGCTTGGAGAAGTGGCTTTCAACTTCAACAAATGGCTTACCGCGGTTGGCAGCTTCAACGCAGTTCACAACGGAAACATCAGTGATTTCCACGTGGACCAGACTTTGTTTGGATACAATTTTGGCCCGCGCGTGAACCTGCGCCATGGACGGATAACCCCATTCATTGAAACACTGTTCGGCGAAACCCACGATTCGCGCAGCTTCAAAGTCCCTAACACCACTGTCGTGATTGCTAACACTACGCTCTCCCAGCGCTTTGTAAATGATGCAAACGCGTTTTCCTTGCTCGCCGGCGGAGGACTCGATCTGCCGATCAACAGGCATCTGGCATTCCGGCCAGTCAAACTGGACTATTACATGACACGTTTCCAGCCCGTATTCATTCAGGGTCTGGGCAATGCAAACCGTAATCGCAACCAAAACAACCTTCTCTATAGCACCGGCCTTAACTTTCGATTTTGAAGAGCGGGCACTGCGAATTCATTCGCGGTGCCTGACTTCTATTCCAAACCATTCCTCCGCCGCTGGAGATAGGATTATGAAAAAATCTGCGATTACCAAATCTGTCAATGCACCGAAGCATCTTTCGCCAAAAGACCTATGCGCTCATACAGAGCGCCCGATTGCGCGGGCACCAATACCTCCCATTCTGGTCATGCTAGTTTCAGAGTCGGTTGCCGCAGGTGTTGGGGTTGGACACACAGGAGTTATCCGACATAGCCGCTCCGCTGCAGAGTTGCCGTCTTATTACGAGGTTTGGCTCGTCGGCCAAGCCGGAATTGCCGACTATGTTCCGGCAATGCAGAGAATCATGAATGACTTTCATGCCCATAGTGCTTCTTCTGAGTTGGAGATACATGCCTGACCTGGTCTTGTTTATGGAGGATGATCAATGCGGCACTCATTCAACTCCGTCACAATCTCTGTGATCTATTTCATGCTGATACTGGCAGTTCTTTGCCCTTTGCGGCTATCTGCAACGCCTCTCTCGCCGGCAACAACCACCGCCGCTTCCGGAATCGATCCTGACAAGCCGTCATCAGAAATGAATCACCATATCGCAGGAATTTTTCTGATTGCGATTGGATTAAGCGTGATCTGGAGCAAAAACGACAGGTCCAGGGCGTGGCTGAGATGGCTGCCGCCGATCCTATTCATTGCTGCGGGCCTCTTTCTGGCTGCGTGGAGTGATGGCGAGATCTGGCCTCGCGGGAACTTGAGCTGGCTCTGGCTAGTCCGCCATGATGCCGAGGCGCGACAGCACAAGCTCTATGCCTTGTTGCTGATTGTCTTTGGATTAGTGGAATATGTGCAGTCAAACCCAAGGCTACGCAAGCCGTGGCTCAAAATTGTATTTCCCGTGCTGTGTGTCATCGGGGGCACTTCGCTCTTCTTGCACCACCACAGCGGCATGGCGGTAGCGAGTGCGAATGGCATGGACCACTCAGGCCATCATGTCTCTGCCGCGCGGGATATGAACAATAACTGCCAGAGTACCTCGGAAGCTACGCCGGTAAGTCCGCAGGACCATCATCATGATGTTGCGGATCACGGCATTTCGGAACATGGCAGTGCCGAGCATGGTGCTGCGGAGCTTTCCCCTCCTTGCCCGTCCAGTGTTGGTCAGGCAGGCTCTTCTTCTTCGATTGCACACGGTCACGCGCATGCTTTCATGGGGAGCGGTGCGAATGTCCAAAGGCAACATGCCTGGTTTGCGATTGTGGGTTTTTGTGTTGGGCTATTCAAGTTTCTGCACGACCTTGGCCGCCCTCCCCTTCGAGCGCCATACTCTTTATGGGCCAATAGTGTAATTGTGCTGGGAATATTGCTTCTTATATACGTGGAGTGACAACGCCTGCGTTTGGCCGATGCGGCCCTCTGGTAGATTAATGCTCTACGTAAGGATCGTTCAGTCTGGCGGCATCCTGGGCCGCATAGTAGCCTTTGCGGCAAATAATATGTATCCCCCGCCTGGTGGCCTTCAGTTGGATTCTGTGAAAGCTGCCGTCTCGAGTAAATTGCGACGGACGATAGGCCAGCAGATAATAACTTCTTAGACGCGAACTTAATTCCTCAAAGGCTTTCGCCAATTGCTTCTTGTTGCCGGCGGGTAGAATCTGGCCGCCAGTCACCGTCGCCAGCTTTTCCAGGGTCCTATGTTTGGCATCGTCAAAAGCCGGTACGGGGTTGGTATCCAGCACAATCACCACCACGTTCTGGCGCAATGCTTCTTCAATCATAAGGGCCGGCGGCAACTCACTGCGGTTATCATCGCCATCCGTAAGGAGAACGAGCACACGCCGGGTAAACCCTCTGTCTTTCTGTTGCGACAGCCTCTCACAGGCAAAGTGCACAGCATCATAGACGGCGGTACCGCCACCAAGCGTAAGATTTCGAACTGCCAAGGCCAGCGCCTGCGTATCTGGTGTCAAGTCCTGAACCAGAGCAGGTTGGTCACTGAATCCCAGAACAAAGGCAAGATCTTGCGAGGAACTCATGAGCCGGCTAATGAACAATGCTGCCGCATCCTTCTCATATGTGAATTGCTGCGAGACGGAATCGCTTTTGTCCACTATGAGCCCCACGCGCAAGGGAAGTCCTGACCGGCTTTCAAAGATTCGAATCGATTCCGGCGGAAGGCCGTTGTCACGCAAGCGGATCTCGTCCTGCGACAGGTTTGTTATCCAGTGATGATGCTTGTCAGCGACAACGAAAGGCAAGTCAACCTCGTCCACATGCAGGGTAAATGTGCCTATCGGGTTCTCATCATGCTTGGGCGGGATGTCATTACGGATATCGCTTTGCGGAAAAGAGTGGCCAGGCCCCAGCAGCACAAATGCCAATGCCAGATACATTAAATGTCGATGCAATTGCCCCCTAGCCGAAGGACGGATTCTGCTCAGGGTGTTTCCCTGGACAGGAAGGTCAATGAAGACAGTGCTTTTGGCCATAGGGAACGTTATTCTGGGTGGAACTTCTCAACCAACTGCCAAAAGTGTCAGAGGCATTGTTATTTCTGTGAGCTGGAAGCGGGCTCACTTTCGTGGATGATAGGTGCCTGTCCGGGAAAGCACTTCAGCTCCCGTGGCCGTGGCGCCACGATTCCGAGTAGCCAAAGCGTCTTCAACGCAGCGACCCAATTCTGGAAATGAGAACGGCTTCTCAAGAATTGAGATTTCATTGCTCAGATCGCCAACGTCGGCATAACCTGAAATAAAAATAGCAGCAACGTCCGGCCGTTCGCTTCGCACCTCTTTAACCAGATCGTCTCCCCTCATGCCGGGCATAATGATGTCAGTTACTATCAAATCAATTTCTCCCGGCTGCCCGTGAAAGATCTGCATAGCCTCGCTGGCGTTTTCTGCTTCCAGGACTGTATATCCGAGGCTCTCCAAATATTTGCGTGTCATCATCCTGATTCCGGCTTCATCCTCTACCAGCAACAATTTTCCCTCGCCTCGGCTGGGTAATGTTTCTTTGAGAATGGGGGCTTCAACCACCTTGTTGGTGCTGAGCGGCAGATAGATTCGAAAAGTCGTGCCTTGATTCGGTTCGCTTTCCACACTAATGTGACCTCCCGCGCGCTCCACGATTCCGTAGACCATTGCCAGCCCCATTCCTGTACCTTTGCCTGTATCTTTCGTGCTGAAAAATGGCTCGAAGATACGCCGCTTAATTTCTGGAGGCATGCCGATCCCTGTATCGCTGATCTGGAGGACGACAAACTTCCTGGGCGAATTGGGAAAACTCGCGTCTTCAGGCAGGACTTCAGAGGAGGTCGTTAGCGAGAGAATCCCGCCGTGGGGCATGGCATCACGAGCATTCAGCACAAGGTTCATAATCATCAATTCAAGTTGAGAACCGTCTACATAGATGAGCAGGTCCTCGGGGCGGCAATTCACTATGAGCTGAATGTGCGACGAGAGAAGCGGCTGTAACATCTTGGCCATTTCCGTGACCGCAGCGTTCATGTCTACGACTTGTGGATGGATCGGATGTTTCCGGCTGAACGCCAGCAATTGCTTTGTGAGCGTGGCGGCCCTCTTGCTTGCCTCGATCAGGTGCTCACAATAATTGCGATCGTCCTTGGGAAGATCCGGGTCCGCCAGCAGCTGATTCGCATATCCAAGAATGATCATCAGCATATTGTTGAAATCGTGAGCGACCCCTCCGGCCAACCTGCCGACAGCTTCCATTTTCTGAGATTGGCGCAGTTCCTCTTCCAGTCTGGCCGCCTGGGTAATGTCGCGAAAGCTCCACACGCGGCCTACTATTGCGCCTTCGACGCGCTGCGGTTGGGAGTAGCGCTCAAGAATGCGGCCGTCTTTGAGCTTGAGGGTCTTAAATCCCACTGAGTCCGGCTTTGTCTTCAGGTTCTCCAAGTCATCCAGAAATTCCTCGGGAGCTTCCAGCTGTGGCGCAACAGAAGAAAGGAGTTCGCCACTTCTGAGTCCAGCAACGGCAATACGGGGCAAATGCCAGATATCCAGGCACTTTTGATTGCAACTGCTGACGTAGCCGTTACTCGAAATCACGAGAATGCCGTCTGCCGTGGATTCCAGGGTTGCGTTCAGAAGCGAAAGTGAATGTTCCAGCTGGACCTGGGCATAGCGCCGCTCCTGGTTTTCGATGCGGAGCGCCGCATTGGCTTTGGCCAGGTCCAGGGTGCGCTCTTCTACCTGCTTATCAAAGCCCGCATTCGCGCGTCTCATTGCCTGCTCGGCTTCCGTACGAAAGCGCAGGTCGCGTGCGGTAAAAATCACGCCATTGATGGCCGGATCCATCAGTTGATTGCTGGCAATCACCTCAAAGGGTACCCAGAGACTGTCCTGGCCTTTCAGCCTGACTACTGAAGGCACTCCTTCACCGGGCTGGCTTACAGTCTTGGCAAATTCTGCTGCCGCACGCTCACGATCTTCAGGATGAATAAAATCAAATACACTCTGCCCGGTAACGTCAGCTGTTGGGATCCCGAGTACACGGTGCACCTGCGGGCTGATAAAGCGAATGTGGCCTTTGTCGTCAAGCAACGCCACAATTTCTGAAATCCCATGAAGAAGCAACTGCAGTCGCTTCTCACTTGCCGAAATGGCCGCCTCAATACGTTTGCGATCGCTGATATCGCGATTGATGCTGAGGATCGCCCTTCGCCCCCAATAATCTATCGATGAAAGGCTCACAAGGAATTCGATCTTGTCGCCTTGCTTGGTGATGTCAGTTCTCTCAAAGGTACGTCCGGAGCGAAGCGCGTGCTGGTAGTTGGTGGTGTCATCGGTGAGCATTTGCAGGTGCTTGCCGACCATTTCCTTTTTTGTATAACCATAGACCTCGCAGGCAGACTTGTTTGCCGCAAGCACGCGAGAGCTTCCAGGCTCAAAAACAAGCACCACATCATTGACGGCATCCAGAAGTGAGCGGCAGAGTCTGCGTGCATCCGACACAGCGAATTGTTTATCCGACATGCTCATTTTGCGAATACCATTTGAAAGACAAAATCTATGTTTTTATTCCGTGAAAAGATTCGCTGAGTTCCTGTTTTCTAGAAACTGGCAATAATGGCAGCTTGCCGGAACCAATCACGCTCAATGCTTTGGTTTTCTGCGAACTGTCTTGCGGAAAAGACGGGAGTGTTTGATCGAGGGCCCTCGCTCTAGACTATTTGTGCAATCTTGCCCAGAAAATCAATGGGGGACATGCTGGAAGGTGTGCTCGTACGTTAGATTGCGTATCACCATGGAAAGGCTCTTTTTCGGCACTGTGGCTGTTATAGCATCCACGTGATTGAGTCCGTCCCGAGTGTTCACAAATTCGGTAAGAATATGGACGGACTCCTTTGGATCGGCCAAATAAGAAGACGCCTCAAGGGTTTGTATTTCGTTGTCCTTCTGGTTAAATGCAAGGGTCGCCAAGTCGCCGGCTTTCACGTAATTATGTATAGAGAGTTTCTTGATGCCATCAGCCGCGGGATTCGGTCCCTCCGCAATGTCACCTCGTTCATATGCACGTCGCAACGATTCGGGATCAACTTGGGCGTAAGCTTCGGCTATTTCTTTCACCTCTTGCGCGGACAGCATAGCCGCATGCTGCTTCTTTTGTGTGATCCATTCGTGCATCCCGCCGGCTTTTTCGGTCTGCGACAAATTCCCTTCAGGAAGATCCATAGCTGTCCGCCTTATCCTGCCATCCGGACCAAGCTGAGCTTCAAACAACCGTTGGTTCTGGACTTTGCCTTTTACGCTAGTGGTTTCCTGTTCTTGCCAAGTGTATTCAGCAAGCATGGCCCGGTTCTTGGCTGCAGTTGCCCTGATTCCTGCGATTTGTTGTTCCAGAGAGGGGCCTTGTGCCTGTAGGGCTAACCACACAGCCAGCGCGCAGGTGAGACCCGCAGTTATCAACCAAAAGTCACGGGCATTCTTACCAAGTGGAATCATCCATGCCTTCCAGGCAGTCCCGGGAATCAAGCGCAAGCAGGAAAGAGGGCGAATTAGTCTGCGGATCCAATTTGAACCGCCGGGAAGATCGATTCGATCAAGATCACTGACGATGCCTGAACTAGGAAAAGAATTGAGGCAGCGCCAGGTGGGAGAACCTCGTATCGATGCTTCCCGGCTGTTCTTTACCACAATAAGCATTCGTGCGTCTCAAGAAAGCTGGGAAAAATGACAGACAGGCGCTGCTGTTTGATACACAGCGACAAAAGCCCAATTGTGAGTTTTCTTCGGTCTCGCTGCGGTCCTCAGGTCATAACGGCGCAGCAACGAGTGAAGGTCGCCACGATCAATTGCCCCGCTTGCAAAGGCTGGTGCGTGGCCGGCATTGTCATTGGGTTCCTGAAGGATCAGGTTCGCAGCAATAGCAACAGAATCGTGCCAAGCAAAAAGACGATCAAGATAAACTTTAGCAGCTTTGCCCAACCATATTTGGGCGCATCAAGGAACACAAGTTCGCTTCCCTGAAATGGAGCCGAGCGTGCCGTGCATGGGAGATGCTCCTGATAGTCAGTAGGAGAATCCAGATAGCGGATTGCGTTCCACACGGAAGCAGCCGTCTGCGGCTCGAGTTGTCCCATTCGCGTCTGCTGATTCCGGTAAGCCATCGGTCGCATGACAATCCAAATGCCGCCATCATTCTAGTTATGCGATTGACCGTGTTTCGACTGGCAGGTTTGACAGATTACTTTCCATCACAGCGTCACAGCCTTGACACTTTTGACAGTTTCTGGCCTTTGCGCCACAAGATAGGCTCCTGAAGAATCGTCTCAAGCAGCTCTTGACTTGATTTGAGCCACACTGGCGACGGCTCGCCGAGGACCAATCATGACCGCACTTAAAGGTTCACGCTTCTTCTTGTGTTTATTTTCGCTTGCGGCGCTTCCATCTTGGACCTATGGACAAACAGCCGCGAAAGAGACGGATGCACAAGCGCTTCAACAACAGCTGGATAGCTTGAAAACGCAGATGGCAGATCTCGAAGACAAGATCAAGAACCTGACATCCGCCGGGCCTGCAACCGCAGAAAGTTCAGGCGCGCAGCAGGCCAAAGGGGGGGACGCACAGCAAGGCCCCAAGACTTCAGAAGCTGCAAAAGAGCTGAAGACAGAACAAACGGAGAGTAAGGCCACGGCAGACTATAAGATGTTCTCAGAAGACGAAGAAGCCGCGGCACGCTACGACAATGTGCCTCTTGATCCGCGCTATCCAAATTATTTCCGTCTGCCGGGAACGCGAACGTTCATGCGTATTGGCGGCTACGCCAAGAGCGACCTTACTTTCGACCCGCGCCCCGCGGGAGACCAGGAACGGTTTATCCCGGCCAGCATTCCCATTCCAGCGCCTCTCGCCAGTGTGAGCAACTCGACTGTTTCAGTGCGTCCCAGCCGCATCAACGTAGATTTTCTAGTGCCCATCGAAAAGGAACGGGCGCTGAGGTTCTTTCTTGAAATGGACTTCTTCGGATCGAGTTCCACGACGCCACGATTGCGCCATGCCTACGCGCAAGGCAAGAACATCTTGATAGGGCAGACATTTTCCAATTTTATGGATGTAGATGCCGGGCCGGATACTTTGGATTTTCAAGGCCCAAACAGTTGGGTATCGATCCGCAATCCGCAGGTGCGCTACACGCACCGGTTTAACAAGTCAACTACCGCCAGCATATCCGTTGAAAAGCCCTCTTCTGATGTCGCGTTTAAGACCGCCGATTTCAACGCTCAACCCAACAGCCCCAGTCCTGATGGGACTGTGCAAGTACGGCACGAAATGAGTTTTGGCCATGTTCAGTTCGCCGGGTTGTTCCGGGACATTTCGGCTTCAGTGCCAGATGGGCGCAGCGATTCCGTTTTCGGATGGGGGTTCAACCTGGCTGGGCTGTTCAAAATCATCGGCAAGGACGCGTTCGTTTATCAGGGCGCCTATGGCAACGGCATTTCGCGGTACATCAATGACACGTCCGGATTAGGAATCGATGCGGCCGTAATAAGTGTGCAAAAACCTCGTCTTGAAGCGGTGCCTGCCATTGCCACTTATGGCGGTTATCAGCATTTCTGGTCTCCAAAGCTGCGCTCGTCAGCTGTCTTTGGGTTCCTTCAGACGGAGAATACGCCGGCACAGGTCGGCTCGGTGTTTCACCGCAGCGACTACAGTGCCGTGAACCTTATCTGGAGCCCCATTGCGTCCCTGAGTTTCGGTTCAGAGTTCCTCTATGG
>JASLFF010000397.1 GCA_030150795.1 Terriglobales bacterium
TGGCCGCATCCCGCGCACTTTGTGCTTCCGGATTGGTGGGTCCTTCGTTCCGCGTGCCGTCTGTCCAGGCGTACTCCGCAAGACCCGCAAAATTTATATTCCGGACGATTCTCCGTCCCGCAGAAGGTACAAAGCATGAGGACCTTTAGACTCCTTTGAGCGCATTTGACACACGTCTACCAAAAACAGCAGCTCAGTTATTAATTAGGATGACGTCTGGCGCGGATAAGCTGCAAGGTGATTTTTTTCTTAGACTCTTAGACGGATAGACGGAAGGCGGGCCTTAGTACTCTCTTTTCTGAGGGATCTGGCCCCTGATTGCTAAGGGTTTGCGACTGATGATATAGCCGCGCATCTGTCTTGAGGGATAATCAGAGATTGAAGATGATATTTGCCGAAGAAATCGCGCAGGCTGCCAAGCAAGCCGCCGCAGAGGCGGGCTTCGATTTGGCAGGAATCGCGCCTATCCGCAAAGAAGATATGCCGGAGCTTGCCGCCTTTATTGAATGGGTGGATGCAGGCCGCGCCGGAGAAATGAAGTATCTTGAATCTCGCACAGAGGCAGGCGAGCTTCGCCGTGCATCTGCCACGAACGCGGCGCCCTGGGCGCGTTCCATGATTGTCTGCGCGCTGAATTACAGCGCTGACAAGCCTTATTCCGTGGAAGCCAATGATCCGGAACGAGGCTGGATCTCACGCTATGCCTGGGGCACAAAGGATTATCACGACGCGCTGCTGCCGCGGCTGCGACAGGTTGAAGCGGCAATCAAGCAAGTTGTTTCTGCGCAAAACGCTGAAATCGAAACCCGCAGCTATGTGGATACCGGGCCAATTCTGGAGCGCGTTTACGCCAAATATGCCGGGATCGGATGGATTGGCAAGAACACATGCATCATCCACCAGAAATTGGGTTCATGGCTGTTTCTGGGGGTAATCCTCACCTCACTCGATCTTCCTGCAGACACCCCAGCCGCCGACCGTTGCGGAAGCTGCACCCGCTGCATTGACGCATGTCCAACGCATGCCATTGTGTCGCCGGGCAAGCTGGACGCGCGGCTCTGCATCGCTTATCTCACCATTGAAAAACGTGGCAGCATACCGGAAGAACTAAGGCCGGACATGGGGCATCATATCTTTGGCTGTGACATTTGCCAGGATGTCTGCCCGTGGAACAACAAGTCCGGCAACGCTCCACCGACTTCCCTGCCGGAATTTCAGCCGAAGGAGCGGCTTTTCCACCCTGACTTGCGCTGGCTTGCACAGATGGATGAAGAAACATACCGTCATGTGTTTCGAGGCTCGCCCGTGAAGCGGGCAAAATATTCCGGGCTTAAGCGAAATGTGGCGATCGCCATGGGTAACAGCGGCAATAAAGATTTTGTTGCGGATTTACAGAGATTGGCGGCTGAACCAGATGCTGTAGTCGCAGAGCATGCGGAGTGGGCGCTCAGAAAACTTGCAGACAATTCGCGCTAAGTAAGTCCCTAAAAAGCAACATTGTGTTAAGGTTTTCAGGAGCTATGTCTCAGAACAAACAGCATCCATGGACGCTTCCTCGAGCACACACCCGTTATCTTTTGGATTTGCGGATCGTTGTCCGGGCAAAAGAAACATTTATCGGGCGGACAAAAGACATCGCTGAAGGCGGGTTGGGCGCTACCATTCCCAGCAACATTGACGTTGGAGAAATTGTTGAGCTGGAATTGCAGCTCCCGGAAATCAATGAACCACTGAAAATTAAGGCTGAAGTCCGCTATCGGCATGGCTTCCAATACGGATTCAAGTATGTTCAGGTCACGCAGCAGCAGAAAGAAATGATCCGGCGTACCACGCACGACCTGCGTCTGGCGTAATCATCGATTTTATTCAGCGCTACTTGATACCGCACTGCAGCCATTCTTGTTACTGTGATCAAATCACAGCCGAATGTAAACACCCTCTCTGAGAATAGCCTTGCCATGAACGCTCAAGGTAAGATTGCGTTCCAACCAGCAGGAAAACTCGTGGTATTACCCAGCACATTCAAGCCTGCAATTCATTTACTGGTTCCCAGAGAACACGGGACCTGGGGACTTTTATTGTTTCCACTCATCAGCGGCGCGATTGTGGGATACAGCGCGGGTCCAAACGCATCTGTGAAAGCGGCGCTCTGGTTCTTATTGACCACGTTATCAGCGTTCATGATCTATCAACCTTTGGAAAGCCTCTTGGGATTCTCCCTGATAAAAGCGCGTTCCCGGCATCAGCAGCGCATCGCAATATTATCGGTGATAGCGCTCGCTGTAGTGGCAACAGCCGGCGTTTTGGAACTCTTTCATTTGCATCGTGCGCTCGTTCTGGGCTTTGGCCTGGCGGCACTGGGATGTTTTTGTGTTCGCCTGCTTCTGGGCAGTTCACGGTCCATGCGAATACCCAGGCAGCTGATAGGCGCTCTGGGGCTAAGTTCGACAGCGGGAGGAGCTTATTACGTTGCCAGTGGCCGGATCGACGGACAGCAGTGCTCCTGTGGCTTGCATCGTGGCTTTTTGCCGTAGGCCAAATTGAATATGTACATCTGCGGATTAACACAGCACAAGTCAGGGCATGCCAGCAAAAAATCCGGATCAGCATCCCCGTATGCTTTCTGCATTTGTTGATGATTGGAGCGTCCCTTACGGCTGCTCTTGTCGATGTTGCACCGCTCCCGCTGACGCTTGCCTTCGTTCCGTCCGGCATCCGTGTCGGCGTCTGGCTGGCAAGGCCCTGGCGACCGCTGCGCGTCCACATGCTTGGAGTCGCTGAACTGTTTCAGGGACTGCTGTTCAATGTCCTGCTTGTCGGCGCTTTCCTTATTCGCGGCTAACGCCTCTTCTTATTCGCAGCTCAAGGCTGCAAGGAGCTTATGTGAACTGGCTTCTGAAGACCGCTTTGATGTGGTCCAGCCGTTTGGATAGCGCTTCGGCTTCTTCTTGCATCCCCAGCTCATTTGCCAGACTGATTGCATCATAAAAGGCATCTTTCGCATTGCTGTAGCAATGGCGTGCCCCCTGGCCGCTTTCATACATCTGGTCATAATATTTTTCGCCTAGCACTATGAGTTGCCGCAGCCGGTTGCGGTTTAGCTCCTCGTCACTACGATGTACCGGCATTTCATCAGGCGAGGCCTTTATTGGAAGCACAGTCAACATCGCTCGATTTTCCCTGAGCCGTATTGCGCGAAAGCCGGGAACTTCCTCCGGCAGCTCAGTTTCAGGAAGCATGACAACATCGGAATACAGAGGAGGCCGCAGAAGAGACTTCCAGGTTTCGTCTTGCAGCCACGGATCAGCCACAGGAAATGCGCAGTACCGCGCGCCAATCGCCTGAGACAGGTTCATCAACACACGCGCCAATCCCATGGCCCACTCGGTAGCGCCGGCCTGCTCGGCATAGGCAGCGTCCCGCTCATGAAGAAAAACCACGGGATCGCCGCGCCCCCGCAGCCGCAACTCCAGGTGGAAACGCTGCTGTCCGGAAAATGCGACGACGCATCCATCCCATGCAGGAGCTGAACTCACCACCAAAGCGCCAGTGGGATCGGTCATTTTCTCGCCCCACTTCCACCAGCGGTCGTCACGATCATAAGACAGGCGCGCGACATTCAAACCGTCACGCATCAGGAAGCCGCTATCCAGCAAAGAGTTGATGGCAAGTTTCACCAGCTTCTCACGCGGTTTTTGAACCGCCCAGAAAACAGCGGTGCGGAAAAGCAAGGATTGCTCAATGACCAGTTCGACGTCGTCAAACGGCAGGCTAACGGTCACCGGCCGTCCGTTGCGATAAAAGCAGGCTTCGACAATGGGCGGCTCGCCTTCGGTCGGCGGCGAAATGGTGGTCACTCTGCCTTCCTTGTGCTGGGGCAGGGCTCTTTCAGGCAGCTCACGCAAAAGGCGTACAGTTTCTCCGGGATAGAACAAGTTTGTCCTCTTGGCAGCAGATTAAATGGAGGAGGATTCCGGGAGCAATCGATTTCTGGTAGAGTGCTCACGCATCGCACAAGTTTGCAGAGAGGGAGTGCTGCAATGCCAAACGGCGGCCCGGACAATTGCGGAACCTGCGGGTTTAATCGCCGCAATCGCGGCATTTGGCGAAATCCTGAACCAGATGAGACACAAACCTCATTCTGCGAGATTCGTGGCGCTGCCATGCTGGCTGACCACTGGACCTACTGCCAGAACTGGCACACGCGTACCCGCAGTCCCATTGGCCCGATCTATTCTTCCGGCGCTTATGAGGGCGGATATCGACGGATTCCCTGGCACGGGCTTATTGCGCCGGAGTTCGTCCAAACGGGCACGTGCAGCGAGTGTGGGGCATCCATCGACGATGGGATCTCCATTCCCGCCGTGGAGAGCGCGCCTATCGCCTTCTGCTGCAACCTACACTACCTACAATGGTGGCAGCGGCAACATCCGAATGACGACGCGCCTATGAGCGCCGACATCTGGGAGCACTAAGATTTCGGCATCGCAGGGAATCTCGGCGCTTGTTTGCGGACCAGCGTGAATCGGCGTTAGATTGTTTCCCATGAGAAAACTCATTGCCGCTGTTTTTACGCTTTGTTTTGGCCTGGGTTCTTTGTGCGCAAGCGCCCAAAATCCCGCAGCCCAGCCTTCACCCGCCTCACCAAAACCCTCTGCGCCCAATGCAATCGCACCCAGTACAACTGCGCCCATGGCAACTGCGCGACCGGGCGACGTGGATTCCATCGATCACATTGTTGCCGCGGTGTATGACGTGATTTCCGGTCCCGCAGGACCGCGTGATTGGGATCGCTTCCGCACCTTTTTTTATTCCGGGGCGCGCCTGATCCCAAGCCGTCGCGACGATAAAGGAGTTATAACGGCGCGGGTTTATTCGCCGGACGAATACGTCACCCGAGCACAGGGTGTCTTTTCCAAAGAGGGTTTTTATGAGAATTCACCGGCAAACCGCGTAGAGGAATGGGACCACTTTGCGCATGTGTGGAGCACATACGAATCGCGCCATGCCAAGGGTGAAAAGCCTTTTGCGCGCGGCATCAACAGCTTTCAACTTTTCAACGATGGGAGCCGGTGGTGGATCCTCACCATTTATTGGGAAACTGAAGATCCATCACACCCGTTGCCGGAAAAGTATCTGAAGTAGACGAGTCTTTTGTTTTTGAAGACTATTTCTTGCCCACCACCAGCAGGGTAAACGTTCCCGGCTTCATATTGCGCCGTGGACGCTCGCCTTCTTTTGCCGGAGGCGCTTCCTCTATCTCCGCGGTGACCAGGTAAACGTCGTGGTTTGTGGTGTCCAGCGCCATGGTGCGCGCAAATTTCTGGGTGGGAGCATTCTCAAGCACGCTAAACTCGCCTGGTGAATCTTCGTGGACAACCGTCAGGTTGCCGTCCCGTCCATTGGAACTGAAAGCGAGTTGCTGATCGGCGTCAAAAGCGTTTGCATCCACGCCTTCACCAATGGCCGGCGTGGCAATCACCTTGCCGCTATCGGCGTCCACTACAGCCATCATCTTGTTGCTGCATCCGGAAAACAGCCTTCGGTGTTTCTGGTCCATAGCCAGCCCGCTTGGTTCTTCGCAAGGCGCCAGCGGCCAGCTTTTTACTACAGCAGCTTTTTTTGCGTCGATGCTGGTGATCTCACTCTTGTCTTCAATATTTACAAAAACTCCGCCTTTACCGTCAGCAACGCCAAATTCCGGCTTGCCGTCGAGGGGGATATTGCCGACTATCTTGTTATTTGTGGCATCGATTACCGTGGCATTTTTGCTGCGTCCGTTAAAGGTAAAGACCCGCTTGGAAGATGGATCATAGAGAATAGCGTCAGGATTTTCGCCCTCTATCTTGATCTTGTCCGTCTGCTTCAATGTTTTCAGGTCGAAAACAGTCACGCTGTTTTCGCGTCCATTGCTGGTGAAACCCTTGCCTAAATCCTGCGCCAGGGCGATCCCGTGGACTCCGGCCGTATCAGGAATGTCTCCCACCACGGAACCCTTATAAGGGTCTACAACCATGACATGTGTGGCGCGGGAAATGAAGAGACGCTTTCCTGCCGCATCAAAAGTTAAATAGTCCCAGCCGCCATCGCCGCCTAGAACGTATTTCTGTTTGACTTGATACTGTGTTGGCGCAAAAGCCTTCATTGAGCCTGCGCACAGACATGCCGCCACGAATAAGATCACTAGTTGTTTCCGCATTCTTCACCTCGTTTTGTCGTTGATCATTCTAATAGGAACACACAAAACTGTCTTGTGATTCGGATTTCATCCAACGGACTTACTTACTCTCCTGGCCGCGCCATCCACCAGCGACGTAGCGCCACCACAGACCACACGGCTTCCACCGCGCCGAAGGGCCACGCGCCTTGCAGGAAACCATAGACGGAGGCCAGCGCACAGGCCCAGGCGAAAGCAAAAATGAACCAGTGACTGCGCTTTTCCAGCGCGTAGAAGACCAACATCGCGATTACGGCCAACAATCCGAATGCTGTGAGAGCGCTCAACCTTTCTCCTTGGTTTGCACCGTGATTGTAAAGGAAAGCTGCTGCTAATCGATCAGGAGCACCGGTCCGAATCATCGTGAAGAACACCGTAAAATTACTTGCAAAATTTTCTCTTGCGGGCGTTCTATCAGCAGAAGTGCCCCTTTTCCTCCAAGGGAGAGGCTCATTGCTCGAAGAGCGCCGGTCCTTCCCCGCGGGATGTTAGCTTGCTGCGGACGCACGGCAGGTTAACATCCCGGGACCGCGCAGCAGACCGCATCTCAATACTCGAAGATCAGTTTTTAGTGCGCGGTCTGTTTTGAAGCTTTCCATACAGGCATGTAATCGTAGGTCGGGTAGAACTCGGTTCGATAAGCGCCCCATGCGCCGTGTTCAATGGCCAGATTCACGTCCCGCAGCTTCTCTGCTGGAAAGCGTAACGTCACCACCTGGCCCATTCCCATCATTACGTACCAGGAAACCACCTCCGCGTCTGCGGGCGGAAACTTTTCCGTGAAGCCGGTTTGTTTCAAATGCTGGTTGATTTCGTCCAGAGTCTTTGACTGGTCATGTTTCAGAAAGATCGTCAGCATCATCATTCCTTTTTGCTGCGGGCTGCTCTGGGCTGACGGCTGGCTCTGCGGGCCGGCAAGAAGCGGAGACAAGATAAACAGAATGGAAACGGAGATCATCTTCAAGCGTGACATGAGAGTTTCCTCTTCAAATTAGAGATGGATACAACCTGCGCAAGGAAATTGTAATGGGATGCGGACTGGACTATGAATACAGAGGATTAGCGTGCGGGACAGGCTTGTGAAGGACCGGTCATGATGCTCTGATCGGGAAAGCTGAAAGCTCCTTCAAAGGCATCGGACGTTGTTCCGCGCTGAAACCATTGCATTAATACTTGGTTCTGCGGATGGTAAGTAAATCCATCGATCAACACGGGGTATCCGGCATTTGGCATCAAGGCCAATGGATCGCCTGTTTCAAGATTGCTCTGGCAGCCGGTCGAATTCGGAACCTGCCACGCCGGCACAGCATTGCCGCCAAATGGATTATTCATCCATTCGGAAATTTCATGGCTCATGGGCGTAACGTCAGCCAGTCCGGGACCAAGAATCCCTTGATCTACCCAACTAGCCCATATAAAGGTCTGGATAAACTTGACCTGCGCCATCTCGCCTACGTCAAATGACGTGTGGAAGCCGAGCACGCAGCATTTCTTGATATCTTTCTGCGGCGCAAGAAAGATATTCGAGGTAAGGGCGATGGCGAGAGCGTCCGGTGACAGGTTTGCCATCTGAATCATAGTATTCAACTGCGAGAGGAAAAAGTCTGTGTCAACAATCGCATACACCACGCCGGTGCTGGGATTGCGGTAAACCTTGGCATCGCCTCGCGGCACAGCAATCCTGAGCGGCTTCATCATTTGTGGAGCGCCCAGCAGAGTGTGCCAATCCTTGCCCGCAGTCGCATTGAATTGCGCGCGCTGTACCGCATCGGCAAATTGCGTGGTCCCCGTT
>JASLFF010000406.1 GCA_030150795.1 Terriglobales bacterium
AGTTCACTGACGGCGCGACACTCAACCGAATGTCTGACGCTGATCTCACCAATATGATTACTCACGGCGGACCTGCTTTAGGCAAGTCGCCACAGATGCCGGCCTACGGTGCGACGTTGAGACCCACGGAAATCCAGGCCATGGTGTCCTACATCCGTACCATTGCTGATCCGCCGTACCAGACCCCAGGAGTGAAATATGGGAAATAGATGTTTTGTTCGTGTGCTTATCGTCGCGCTCTCGCTTTGCGGACTTTCTTCAGGTCAAGTGTTGTCGCTAGGCAAGGTAAACGATCCGGTTTCCAAGCGGTTGCAGAAGCAATACTTTGCCCAATTGCAGCAGATTGCGACGGAAACAACCACAATCCATTTCCCGTATCCTTTTTACTTCAGTCAGATGTTGGACATTGACGAAGCGCGGCAAAAGCAGTTGCCGCAAGGATCCATCCGTTTCGATCAGTTCAACGGGCAGACCGTTCTTGCAATATCCGGCAACTACTACATTTCCTATTCATCCGGCCAACTCAATGGCAACCAGCGCGCCCGCAAGACTTATGAGGACGTGGTTCTGCCGCTATTGAAAGCAGCCGTGGCGCACACGGACCGCAGCGTTCCCTTTGAGGCCTACGCGTTCGAGATTTCTCATCACGTCCGCAATAAAGTGCTCAAGGTAAATACTGAAGGGGCGGAAAACTTGATGGTCCTGTTTCCGCGAGCGGTTGCAGAGAAACTGGTCCGCGCGAAGGACACCGAATCGCAGCAGAGCGCCTTGCTGGAGAGCGAAATCTATCTTAATGGCGAGCCGTTCACGCTCTGGCTCACTGGAGATGACGCACCCGAAGACGTAAGAGATCATTACCTGGCGCAGCATGGCCATGCTGATTCAACTAAGACTTCATCGACCACAACCGAACCAGTCGAGCCAGGAACACTCGTCAGCACAAATCTTGTTTCGGAATCTGAATTAGCCAGGACAGTCAGAGAGCGCCGGAACACGCCGCCCGACCTCTCATCAGCCAGGTTGGACAAACTCCGCGTGACCTATGATCCGGCCTTGCAGCGGCTGGCTTCTGAATTGAAACAACAAGCACGCCTGGTGGACTATGCGCCGCCATCCTTCATTGCATTCCATAACGGCGCTTACCTTCAACTCAGCATGAATACCGATCTGGAGCAGCCGGCAGGGTCGTCGCAATATCGCATTGCCGCGATGGCTTTTGAGAGCCACATCTCACATGTGCTGCGGCCGGTGACAAAATACTTCCATGACAATCCGCAGTTTGATGGCATTGATTTTAGTACCACGGTCCATCAGCCTGGCCAGTCCGGTAGCCAGTCAGTGGAGTTTCTGGTTTCGTTTGCAACGTTGCTTTGCTATGAGAAATACGATTGCACGGGGCAGGAGTTAATCAACCGCAGCATGGTGCTCATCAACGGCGAACGCGTTGCGCTGGACTTGCAGCGGGCCGAAGCGGAGTACGCAGCGCATTAATGTGTGTGACAAGTTAGTGGATTTCCGCGCTGTCCCACAAATTAATTGATGCGCGGATCTAAGAAAAGAGTAAGACGAGATATTCCTGCTCTTCTCGCCTCATATATGCCGGGCGAATTTCAATTTAAAGATTCTGTTTATGTAGCTGCTCGATTCATCCCTTTCTGCTTGTGAGACAGTTTCCGGTGAATGTCGGGCCAGAATTCTTTCACGACGATTGTAATGGTGTCCAATCCGACCTGCGTGGCCCATACGTTGGCAGCATTTCCCAGTGTCCGTTCAGAGGCAATAAACATATGCGGATTGGTGGACGTGCTGATGAACGTGCTCCTCGGATGGTAACTGTAGGTTGAGATAGCCGCCCCCAAAGCGCTGCCGAAAATTTCCGAAGCATTGAACTGCGGCTGGCCCGAATCGCTCCGGGTCACAAAAATTCGACTGATGGAGTACCAGGTCCGACGCCCAAACCCTCCAGTGCTCGACTGAAAGAAGCGGGGGTCTTGATGAAGAATGGAGGGGAAAGCCGCGCCGACCAGGAAGTTCTCAATTGTGCTGTCTGCGGCCTGCGTCCCGTAGCGCTTCCCATACGCCGCCCAGCCTTGCCCGTAGGCTGGTTCGCTGTTCTCCGCCTGGCCGGTCGCGGAAAGGACACCCCACCAGGGAAATTGCACTGGATCGAAAGTGCCTCGGGCAACGACGGCAAACTTTTGCTTCGCCGTCATGGGCGGTGCCTTGCCTCCATTTTCAAGCGTCAGGAAATTCGGTAATGCGTAGAAAAGCCGGTCTTTCGACGTGCCCGACGATGTGGTAGAAGCCTTGTCCTGACCTGCGGGAGTCTTGTCCTTTTCTCGGTTGTTGTCGCCAGCATCCTTATCCTTCTTTTCCTGATCTCCTGACTGCTGCGGCACAGGCTGGCTCGCAACGGCATTATTATCCGGTGAATCATGGTTCGTTGATGGGCTTGTCTGGCCGGCACTCAGCAGGGAAAAGAGGCCGGCAAACACAAACTGCAGGGTAAAGCGTGCGACAAAACGAATCGACACTAACTCCTCCGAAGATGAAATATCGGATGCGAGTCTTGATTCTATCAACCCCTGCCGCCTCCAAAGCGTTTTCCGAGCGCGTTTCGGTGAGCAGCGGGACACGGAGGTCCGTACACTTTCGAAGCGAGCCGGCAAATCCGCCCTAAATACTCTCGCTCGCGTAACAGTGAACGTTAGAATTCGCCGTGCATTCTGATGCTGAATACGTTTACCGGCCCGCGGTCTTTATTGAAGGCGGGATTTGCGATGTGTTGATAATCGCCTGAGATCCAAAACACCTTGTAGTAATTGAAGCTGTAGAACGCATCGAGTGCAGTTTCTGCCCCTGAAGTGATTTGCCCGTCGCCAATAAAACCATCGATGCCGCCGAGTCGCAGATAATTCACGTGGGCCCTTGAGATCCAGCCGAAGCTCAGACCAACACCGCTGACGTCTCTGGGCCGCGACCAGGATGTCCCTTTTGCCAGGACGCCGAACGAGGCAGACCGGTCCGTTGATGTATAGGCATCGACTTCTGTCTTACCATCGGAAATCATTGCGCGCGAAAATACGCCAATATCGTGGGCCACGTACTGCTGCCCGAAAACGCCGAGTCCGGTCTTCACGTTCGG